>CABSMK010000163.1 GCA_902478825.1 uncultured Collinsella sp. | reverse complement strand
GCGCCGCGACCGACAAACATCTCAACGAACTCAGAGCCCGAAATGCTAAAGAACGGAACGCCCGCCTCGCCGGCAACAGCCTTGGCAAGCAGGGTCTTACCGGTACCCGGAGGGCCAACAAGGAGAGCACCGCGCGGCAACTTGGCGCCGATCTCCTCATAGCGCTGCGGCTTCTCCAGAAAGTCGACGACCTCCTTGAGAGACTCCTTGGCCTCTTCCTGGCCGGCGACGTCCTTAAAGGTCACGCCCACGTCCTTGGAGGCGATCACGCGCGCGCCGGACTTACCCAGTCCGCCGCCGCCAAAGCCACCGCCGCCAAAGTTCATCGAAGGACCGTCATCACCCATGGCCTTCTTCATGCGGCGGTTGAGCCACCAGCCGATCAGGAAGAAAATCGCCATGGGAAGGATGAGCGTAAGCAGGTAGTAGGTCATCAAACCCGAGTTTTTATCGGGAACGACCGACTCCAGCGAAGCGCCAGACTCAAGCACGCGATCGGTAAAGCCCGCATCGTTCGGCACACCGGTCGTCTTATAGGCGATGTTCTCGTCCTCGCCCTTCTTGGTGTAATAAATCGAGTAATCGTCCGTGTTGTACTCGACCTTGTCGACACTCTTCTTATCGAGCGCTTTGACAAACGTCGAGTAATCGGTCTTCGTAATCTGCTGCGTGTGACCGATGTTGGGGAACAGAACGGTCGAGAGCACGAGGTAGACGACGAAGGCGATGAGCACGTAGAGGATCATATTCCGTCTACGCTTGTTGTCATCCATCTCCATCTGCTTGAACTCCATCTACTGGGGTTAATAATGCTTTCTAGAATACCCAACCCGGACGGCGATAAACCGACGCCGGGCACGAAAAGACAGAGATGGCATCACTAGAAGTCGGCAAGGTTCAAATCTATACGGGCGACGGCAAGGGCAAGACGACGGCTGCGCTGAGGCTCGCGCTGCGTGCCACGGGCTATGGACTTAACGTGCTCATGCTTCAGTTTGCCAAGAAGCTGCACTGCGCCGAACATGATGCAGCACCTCGTTTAGGGCTACGCATCGTACAAGCCGACCGCGACACACCCGAGGCTTGCGCCGCGCAGATCATGGAGCTCGCATGCGAGCAGATATCACAGGTCGACGTTCTGATTTTGGATGAACTCGGCGAGGCCATGCGCCGCGGCTTCGTGACGCGCGAGGATGTCGAAGTGCTGATCGCGATAAAGCCCACCACCACGGAGCTCGTGCTCACCGGCCGGGGCTTGCTGCCCCTCGCGAACCTCGCCGACCTTGTCACCGAAATGCGCCCCATCAAACACTACTTCGACGAAGGACTCCTAGCCCGCCAAGGCATCGAATACTAGCCATTGGGGACGTCCCGAATGGCTAGGCGGTGGCGCGGCCTAGCCAGTTGCCACTGTGGTGGTAGATGGTGAACATCGTGGCCGTGATGAGCCAGGTTACGGGGTAAACCAACAGCAGGTGCTCAAGAGACGGATCGAACGGCATAATCGCAAACACCCAGATCACCCTCAAGACAACGGTGCCAAAGATGGTGAGCATCATAGGCTGCAAGCTCACGCCAGCGCCGCGAATGGAGCCCGACGCGTTCTCGATAATCGAGAAGATCGCGTAGAACGGCGCGATGAAATGAAGAATCGTCGTGGTGTACGCCGAAATCGAAGCATCGTCGACAAACAAACGCGACAGAGGACCCGAGAACACCAGGAGTACGGCAGACAGGCCACCAATGAGCATAAACGAAAGCACGAGCGACGTGTGATATCCCTTGCGCATGCGCTCGTAATTGCGCGCGCCAAAGTTCTGCGCCGAGAACGTAGTGATCGATACGCCGAGCGCCTCGGTCACCATCCAGATAATGCCATCCAGGCGCCCAGATAGACCCCAAGCAGTCGTGACATCGGCGCCAAACGAATTAACCGACACCTGGATCAGCACGTTCGAGATCGAATAGGCAGCCGATTGAAAACCGAGTGGCAGACCACACGAGATCATACTCTTGCAAATACCGCGATCGATGCCGAGCTTAGACAGCGAAAGACGCCATGCGCCCGGAGCGCGCATCATGCGCAACACGATCATCGTTGCATTGGAGCAAATGGTCAGCGCCACTGCGATGCCGCAGCCCAGCGCCTCCATATGCAACACAGCGACAAAGATGATATCCAGCACCACGTTAACCAGGCAGCCAGAGGCAATGATCACAGCGGGGCCGCGCGTGTCGCCCACGGCACGCAGCAGTGCGGTTCCCATATTAAGCAGCAGTGCCGCAACCATCGCGGCAAAATAACAGCGAGCATAGGCCACGCCCTCGGCCAATAGTTCATGCGGCGTGTTCATAAGCACCAGCATGGGCTCAACGAACACTATGCCAAGAATCGAGAAAACGATACCGCCCACCAGCGCGAGCGTCATGGCTGTATGGACCGAACGACTCAGTCGCTCATCATCGTGCTGACCAAAATACTGACTGGTAATGACCGCGCAGCCGGCGCCGACGCCAACGCAAAAGCCAATGCAGAGCTCGGTGAGCACCATCGTAGCTTGAATGCCACCTAGCGCGAGCTTGCCGCCAAACTGACCGACGATATAGGTACCGATAAGCGTGTAGGCCTGCTGAAAAAACGAACTAAAAAAGATGGGAACGCACAGCGAAAGCAGCTGCTGCCAAATAACACCCTGCGTTACATCGATAGCCGTAGATTTCTTAGCCACACGCCCTCCCCAAAAGCGTACGTCAACCGACAAAACAGTAATTAAAGACCTAAGCTAATAGCAGCTTAGCACCGACCGACGTCGACCGAAACGCCCCGAGTCAGAGCCCGGTGCAAACTATCTGCCTAGTGATACAGCCCCGGCTGGTAGTGATACTCGTTGCTCACGTGCGGGCACAGCTGCCAAAAGGCGACGGCACTCGCCGCGGCCACGTTGAGCGAATCGACCCCGTGCGCCATCGGAATACGCACGGCTCGGTCGCAGCCCGCGATAGTCTTGGCGCCCAGGCCGGCACCCTCGGTGCCCATAAAGATCGCCAGGCGATCAACCTCCTGCAGCGCAGGATCGTCCAGCGAAACGGAGTCGTCCGTCAGTGCCATCGCAGCGCACGAAAAACCGGCTTCGTGCAGTGCCGCCAGGCCATCGTGCGGCCACACACGAGCCTCGCTGCCAATACGCGTCCACGGCACCTGAAACACCGTGCCCATGCTCACGCGGGCCGAGCGACGGTACAGCGGGTCGCAGCACGTCGGACTGACCAAAATACCGTCGACATTGAGCGCGGCGGCCGAGCGGAAAATCGCACCCACGTTCGTGTGGTCGACAATACCCTCGAGCACGCACACGCGCACCGGGCGCTCCCCCGCCGCCTCAACGACGCCACCCAAGAACTCATCAACCGGAATCTGTCGCGGGCGACGAAACGCCGCGAGCGCACCGCGCGTCACGTTAAAGCCCGTCAGCTGCTCCATGAGTTCCATGGAAGCCACGAACACAGGAACCGGACCTGCGCCCTCGCGCACAACCAGGCGCTCAAACAGCGGCATCATCTGGTCGAGCCAGCGTTCGCCCAAAAGAAAGCTCACCGGCTCATATCCGGCGCGAACCGCGCGCTCGATAACCTTGGCACTCTCGGCGATAAAGATGCCCTTTTGCGGCTCTAGCACGCAGCGCAGTTCACGCTCGGTCAGTCGCACGTAGGCATCGAGCCGCTCGTCCTCGAGCGAATCAATTCGCAGAACCTCAACGGCATCAGTCATAGCAGCCTGCCCGCACCCTTCTTTACAGCACATCTATACCAAACGAGGCGACGCTAAGCGCCGCCCCATACATTCAATCAACCCGATAATACCGTTCACGCCAGGCGATTTACGCCTCAACGCGACGATACGTCACGAAC
>CABSMK010000162.1 GCA_902478825.1 uncultured Collinsella sp. | reverse complement strand
ATATCTGCGCATGTCTCGTGGGCTCGGAGATGTGTATAAGAGACAGGACTGAGCCCGATCTGCGTACGCCCGAGGAAGCGCGCCTGTTTATGGAAAAGCTCCGTCGCATCTTTGTGACGCTGGGCATTTCGGACTGCTCCATGGAGAAGGGTTCCATGCGCTGCGACGGCAACGTGTCGCTGCGCCGCCGCGGCGAGACCAAACTGGGCACCAAGACCGAGCTTAAGAACCTCAACTCGTTTAAGAGCCTGCATGACGGCCTTGCCTACGAGATCTGCCGCCAGGCCGAGGTGCTCGAGGAGGGCGGCATCATCTACCAGGAGACCCGCCACTGGGAGCCTAGTCGTAAGCGTACCGTGGTCATGCGTGTGAAGGAAACGGCCGACGACTATCGTCTGTTCCCCGATCCCGACCTGGCGCCGTTTGATCTGGACGACGAGTTCATCGACCGCTGCCGTGGCGAGATCCCCGAGCTGCCCGATGCCAAGCGTGCCCGTTTTGAGGCCGACTTTGGCATTAAGACGGCCGACGCCGAGCAGATTGCCGGCGACCCCGAGTTTGCTGAGTTCTTTGAGGCTGCCGCTACCGGCATGGCTGGCAAGGAGGCCCAGACGGTTGCAAACTTGCTGGTGAACGAGATGATTGCCTATCTTAAGGGCGCGGGCGTCTCGCTGGCCGAGTCCGGTATCGCGCCGGCTCAGGTGGCCGCTCTTGCCAAGCTGCTGGCGACCGATGCCATCAGCTCCAACCAGGCGCACGAGGTCTTTGAGGCCATGGCCCAGACCGGCGACGACCCCAACAAGATCGTCGACGAGCGCGGTATGCGTCAGGTGAGCGATGCCGGCGCGCTGCAGCCGATCGTGGACGAAGTGCTGGCGAACTGTGCCGATCAGGCGCAGCAGTATCGTGACGGCAACCAGAAGGTCATCGGCTTTTTGGTGGGCCAGTGCATGAAGGCGAGCCGTGGCAAGGGCAACCCGAAGCTCTTCAACGAGTTGCTGAGAACGTCGCTCTCGTAAACGGGAACCGAGGGGCCCCGGCAGGGCGGGTGCTTCCTCAAAATTTCGAACAGTCCTGCGCAAGACGAAGGCCACATTAAGTGGCCTTCTTTGCGTGCGGAACTCATTTTGAGCAAGCACCCGCCCTGCCGGGGCTCCCGGGTTCTGCAACGACTCGGCCGTTCGGGTCAGGTGAGCTGATGAAATAGATTGAATGGGCGCGCCGTTGGCGCGCCCATTTTTGTGCGGGCGACAAAAGGACTGTCCCTTTGTCACATTGCAATAAATGTGATGGAAGTGTGGCGAAATGAGCTTAAAACTTCCGTAAATGTGATAAATGTCACGTTTTACCTAAGGTAAAATGTGAGAAATATCACGTTTACGGAAGTTTCTTTGCGGGAGGTTCGGTCATGCAGCGAGATATCATTGCCAAGCTTAACGCTTGGAAAGCGTCAGAATATCGTAAGCCGCTTATCCTTAAGGGGGCGCGCCAGGTTGGAAAGACGTGGGCGCTTAAGGAGTTCGGCCGAACCTCGTACCTCAATTTTGTGTATCTGACGCTCGAGGAGCCGTCACCTGGGGTACAGAGCGAGTACGCTCAGTTTTTCGAAGGTACGCGCGATCCTCGACGGATCATCTCAAATCTTTCCCTGGCACTTGGACAGCCTATCGAGCCCGGCGAAACGCTGCTTATTATTGATGAGATCCAGGATTGTCCTTCTGCAGTCGGCGCCCTTAAATACTTCTGTGACGAGGCCCCCGAGTATCACGTCGCATGCGCAGGGTCTTTGTTGGGCGTTCGCTTGTCCCGTGAGACCAGCGCTTTTCCGGTGGGAAAGGTCGAGTTCATGGAGATGCGCCCCATGAGCTTTTCCGAGTTTCTGAAAGCCGAGGGTGCTGCAAACTACGACGAATACCTTGGCGGCCTGGATCAGATCGAGACAGTGCCCGATTTCTTCCATGTCCGTCTCGTCGAGCATCTTCGTCGTTATTTTGCATGCGGCGGCATGCCAGAGGCTCTTGGCCGGTGGGTGGAGACGGGCGATATCGTTCAGGTCGATAAGGTGTTGTCTGATCTCTTGGATTCCTACGAGCGCGATTTTGCCAAGCATGGTGGCCGTGCGCAGTTCGCCAAGCTTTCACAAATATGGAACTCGATTCCAGCTCAGTTGGCGCGCGAGAACAAAAAGTTCGTTTGGGGTGCGGTGCGCGAGGGGGCTCGTGCTCGAGAATACGAGGATGCTCTGGAATGGCTTGCCGATGCTGGGCTCATCACGGCGGTTCGCCTTAATGCTGCTGGTGGTGTGCCGCTCTCTGCGTACGATGACCTCAAGGCATTTAAGGTCTACTGTCTTGATGTCGGCTTGCTGCGCCGCATGGCAAGGCTGGATGCGTCCGCTTTTGCCATCTCGGATGCGCTATTTTCGGAGTTCAAAGGTTCGTTCGCCGAGAACTATGTGCTTCAGGCATTACTTTCACAGTTAGATGCTGCTCCGCGTTATTGGACAAACGAGAAGCCGAAGCACGAAGTCGATTTTTTGATTCAAGTCGGAAACGAAATCGTTCCCGTCGAGGTCAAATCGGGAGAGGTCGTTCATTCCAAGAGCCTTAAGTACTATGCCGACAAGCATGCGGAGACGACTCCATTGAGGGTCCGCTACTCACTTAAGAACCTAAAGCTCGACGACGGGGTGCTCAACATTCCGTTGTATTTGGCTGATCGATCTGTCCCTCTTATCAAAAAGGCGCTTGATCGTGCACATCTTGACGTTTAGATCCTGGGTGAGCTGACGGACGGCGGCTAATTAATCGCTCCGTTACGGCCAGGGAGCCTGGGCCTTAGCGATGCTTGCTTCGCCAAGCCGTGGGTGTCATGCCGGTGTATTGTTTGAAGGCTTGGGCGAAGGCGGCCTGCTGAGGGTAGCCTAGACGCTCTGCCACCTGCGCTATCGTGAGCGCGCTATCGGCCAAAAGGTCCTGCGCTCGCTCCATACGGCGTCTGCGAATGTAGGCGCCCAGGGATTCGCCAGTTTGGGCCTTAAAGGTGGCGCATAGTTTGGAGCGGCTTGTGTAGAGCCTCTCGGCCACCTCGTTGATACCCACACGTTTGCCTTTGTCGAGTGCGCGCTCAATCATTGCCGTTGCTTCTTCGGCAATGGTTATGCTGACGCGTGTGCCTGCCGCCTGCCGCGCCTGCTTATGGGCCGCGCGCGAACAGGCGAGCTCCGCGACCATGGTCTCCACGATGCCCTGCATATAGACGTGTCCGCCTACGGTGCGGGCGCGGTCCTCGTTAATCCGGCGTAGCGTGTGGCAGATGGCAGACGTCGCTTCCTCATGCCATGGCTCGGCAAACGCCTCAAAGATTCCCGCGAACTCGGTGGGATAGCGGTGCTCCAGTTCGTCAAAATATCCAGGCAAAAAGAGCACCGAGCGCGAGTGATAGAGCTCCCCCGCAAACAGCGGGCTTAATTCCTCGCCACAGCTATCTTGGATAAAGCTGCAAACGGCATTGTTTGGCCACGGTCCATGCAATGGCTTGAGGTTCGCGGGCGTTATGCCAGCCTCGGGCATGCATGTAAGTGTGGGCGTGCTGACTTCGCTCACGCAGGCGTATGGCTCGGGTGTGTATTCGGCCAGGTACATATCGTGCGTCGGGGTGATGAAATGCTCCATGACGATGCAGGCAGGGGAGAGAGGCATAATCCATGCGCGGCCGTGCGCCCGGTCGTTTGCCACCTCGCCGGTAAAGACGGCGCCCTTGCCGGTAAGCTCCAGGCCAAACTGCTCAAATTGCGGTGCGTAGAGCTCGGTTATGTCGGTCGCTGCCCGCTGTATTTGCAAAAGCGTCCCTTTCCTTTGCAGAAACGTCCACGCCTGGCTTGATTGTGAGCCATGGCTAACACATCAATGATAAGCTGTCTCTTATACACAT
>CABSMK010000161.1 GCA_902478825.1 uncultured Collinsella sp. | reverse complement strand
GCGCTGCAGGGTCTTTTTGCATGTCATGTTTAGTTGTGGCCAACGTCTTAGAGAGCGGCGACGACCTCGATCTCGACCAGACCGCCAGCCGGAAGGGCGGCAACCTGGAAGGCGCTGCGCGCGGGGAACGGGGCCTCGAACTTGGAGGCGTAGATCTCGTTCACGGCGGCGAAGTCGGCGATGTCGGCCAGGTAGACCGTGGTCTTGACGACATCGGCAAAGGTGGCGCCGGCAGCGGTCAGCAGGGCCTCGACGTTAGCAAGGGACTGCTTAGCCTGGGCCTCGACGCCCTCGGGCATCTTGCCAGTTGCGGGGTGGGCTCGGAGATGTGTATAAGAGACAGGGATACCAGGGGAATACGGGCCGATGGCTGCGGGTGCGTTATCGGAAGACACGACGGTCTTGCTCATGTTTTTCTCCTTACGATCAAATTGAGAGCGTGAGCGCGGCGTTCGCACCGGGAGGCACAATTCGGTCTGAACACCGCGCTTGATTGGGATAGTACTCAAGGTTTCTGTTTGATGCAAGAATATTATCAGCTTGCGAGAATATTTTATCGCCCAACGGTTTCCCCGAACCGCTGAACGGTTCTCCACGGGGTCAGCCAGCCCAAGCTGCTGAAGACTTTATCCCGCTTGGAGCATAGACACTGCCTGCCACGACGGCACCACTATACTTTTGAATATCTGAGCATTTTGAAAGGCAGGATATGACCGCAACCGCCAGCCGAACCACTAACCGCAGGCCCGAGCTTTTGGCCCCCGCCGGAGGCCCGGAGCCCTTTGCCGCCGCGCTCGCCGCCGGGGCAGACGCCATCTACTGCGGCATGGGCAGCTTCAACGCCCGCCGCAAGGCAACCAACTTTACCGACGAGGCCTTTGAGCAAGCCTGTCGCGCCGCGCATCTAGCCGGGTCGCGCGTCTACGTCACGGTCAACATCGTCATCAAGCAGTCCGAGATGGGCGATGCACTGCAGCTCATCCATCGCTGCTCCACGCTGGGCGCCGATGCCTTCATTATCCAGGACTGGGGTCTGTTCTTTGAGGTCAAGCGCACCATGCCCGGCATCGAGACACATATCTCGACCCAGGCGAACATCCACGACGACCGCGGAACCCTTTGGTGCCGTGAGCAGGGCGCCGACCGCGTGACTCTCTCGCGCGAGCTCTCCATCGACGAAATCGCCGCCATTCACGACGCCGCGCCCGATGTGGACCTTGAGGTCTTCAGCCATGGCGCCATCTGCTTTTGCTACTCGGGCCTGTGCCTGCTGTCGAGCTTTGCCATGGCGGGACGATCGGCCAACCGCGGCATGTGCGCCCAGCCCTGCCGCCTGCCCTACGAGTTGATCGACGAGAACGGCCGCGCGCTCTCCCCTGCCGGTCGCGAGCGCGCGCTGTGCCCGCGTGACACCAACACCTCACAGCTTGTTCGCCGTCTGTATGACGCCGGCGCCGCATCGCTCAAGCTCGAGGGCCGCATGAAGGCACCCGATTACGTGTACTCCATCGTTGATGTGTATCGTCATCAGATCGACGACATGCTGGCCGGGGTCGCCGTAGATAAGGACGAGGACGCCGCTCGCCAGCGCCAACTCAAGCGCTGCTTTAACCGCGACTTTACGCACGCCTATCAGGACGGCACCTCGGGCGACGAGATGATGAGCTATGAGCGTTCCAACAACCGCGGCCAGATCGTGGGCACGGTGCTGGGCAGCCGCCCGGCCAACCGCGATGTGCGCGGCCTCAAGCCCGACGACCGCCGTCGCCGCGCCGCCATCGCCCGCATTGAGCTGTTTGAGCCCGTGGGCAAAGGCGACCTGCTGGAGCTTCGCCACGATAACGAGTTTGACCAGTTCCTGACCACCATCGCTGCCGAGGATGCCGCTGACGGCGACATCATCGAGTGCCGCGTGCCCCGCAGCATGCCCGAGGGCTGCCGCGTGCGCGTGATTCGAAGCCAGCGCGCCATCGATGCCGCCGGGGCTGCTCTCAAGCGCGATGTGCTGCGCCGCCGCGCCGTAGACGTGTCCGTTGTGGCGCGTCTGGGCGAGCCGTTTACCGTTACGCTCACCTGCTGTGACGACCCTTCGCTTACGGCCACGGCCACGGGCTTTACCGTCGAGGCTGCCAAGACCCGCGCCGTCGAGGCATCCGATCTGGTTGAGCATGTGGGCCGCATGGGCTCCTCGCCCTTTGAGGCCGCGAGCTTTGATGTGGCGCTCGATGAGGGCTGCGGCATGGGCTTCTCCGCCGTGCACAAGGTGCGCGCCGCCGCTTGTAAGGCGCTGGAAGAGGCCATTCTGGCACCGTACGAGGAGCGCGCGAAAAAGCTCGAGTTGCCGGTGCTCGACAAATGTACTCGTCCCATGCCCGAGCACTACCGCGACGAGCCGCAGATCTGCGCCACCGTCACCTCGCTCGAGGCCGCCGAGGCAGCCCGCGCGGAGGGTGCAACACGCATCTATATGACCACCGATGCGCTCGAGGCTGTCGGACTCTCCCCTGCCGATGCATTTGAGCAGGGTATCGTGCCCGTACTCGACGAGGTCTGCCGCGCCGTCGACCACGAGCGCGTCGATCCTTGGATCAATGCCGGAGCCACCGTCGCCGTCGGCAATATCTCCGAGCTCGCCGTAGCCGCTCATGCCGGCGCCACGGCCGAGATTCGCTCTTGCCTGCCGGTGCATAACACGCCCTGCATGGAGGCACTTGCCGAGCGCGGAGCCGGTGCGTTTTGGCTCTCGCCCGAGATCACGCTCGACGAGATCGTCTCGCTTGGCACCGCCGCGCCCGCAGCCCTGGGCATCACTGTGTTCGGCCGCCCGCGCGTTATGACGAGTGAGCACTGCATCCTGCAGGTGGCCAATGGCTGCATCCACGATTGCGCTAACTGCCGCCTGCGCGCCCGCAAGCTGTCGCTCAAGAATATCGACGGCAAGGTCATGCCCGTACGCACCGACATCCATGGCCGCTCTCGCCTGTACGACGCCTACCCCATCGACCTCACGCCGCAGGTTCCTCAGCTGCTCGATGCCGGCGTGCGTCGTCTCATGGTAGACGGAACGCTGCTCGAGACAGATGAGGTGGGCCGTGCCGTCGCCCGCGTCCGTCGTGCCGTCGAAGCAGCGCAGGCCGGCCGCAAGCCCGCCGCCCGTCTGCGCGGGGCGACCTCGGGCTGCATGTTTGTGGGAATCAGTTAACCGAAAGGCTTACACGTGAACGAAGAACCTCAAGTCCTCTACTGCGACGCCTGGCTCATGGCCATCGACAAGCCCGCCGGCATGATCGTCCACGGCGACGGCACCGGCGAGCGCACGCTCACCGACTACGCCAGCGATCTGTTGCTGGCGATGGGCGACGGCTTTGCCGCGACTGACATGCAGCCGCTCAATCGCCTGGACCGTGACACCACCGGCGTGGTGCTGTTCTCGCTCGACAAGCAGACGCAGCCCGCCTTTGACCAGATGGTCATCGACCACGCTTTCGAAAAGCACTACCTAGCGCTCGCCGAGGGCAAGATCGACTGGAACGAGAAGCTCATCGACAAGCCCATCGCCCGCGACCGCCACGACAGCCGCAAAATGCGCGTCGGCGCCAGCGGCAAGCCGTCGCAGACGCGCGTGAAGGTGCTCAAGCGCCTTAAGAGCCGTCGAGGCCTGCCCGCGCGCTCGTATATCGATGTCGAGTTGCTCACCGGCCGCAAGCATCAGATTCGCGTGCACCTGGCGAGCGAGCGTCATCCCCTGGTTGGCGACGACCTGTACGGCACGCCGCGTCCTTGTGGCCTCATGCTTCACGCCCACAGCGTGTCCTTCACGCATCCCGTAACCGGCGAGCACATCCACATCGAAGCCCCCTGCCCCTGGGAGCCTTAAAGTCTCCCGAAAAGGGACGGGTTTATTTTGGCAGGCCTTATCTGGACAAACGTCAAAACCACCACAAAGGC
>CABSMK010000160.1 GCA_902478825.1 uncultured Collinsella sp. | reverse complement strand
GTGCACTTAACAGCGAGCTTATCAATCGCGCCGCCATCCTCTATCCCTTCCTGTCAGATTTCCGCCTGGTCTGGGATTTGGATGCCGACGACATTGCCTACGAGGGCCTGCGCTATTGGTCTCGCTGGTTTGACGAGGACTCGACTCGTATTGACGAAGCCTATGCCAAGCTGGCGTACTTCGATTCCAAGAACTTTGCCCCTATGGTCAAATGCCCCGTGCTGTTTGGCACCGGCACAGCCGATATCGTCTGTCCGCCAGCGACGCAGTTTGCGGTCTATAACAACCTGACCTGCGAAAAGCGTCATGAGTTCTTTGAAGGCTTTGGCCACGAGGAGATCCAGGATTTTGACGATTTGATCATCCCGTTTTTCTGCAAGGGAGGGGAGGCTCATGTCTAAGTGCGAGAGCAATGTTGACGAGCTGATTGTCCCCGGACTCGTGGGAATTCCTGGAACGGTTTCGTCAAGGCTTGCAGAATATCGGGACTGGCGCGGTGATGTCCAAGCAGATGTTTCTGATTTAGAGACATGCGCTTCGAATCTTGAGATTCAAGGCCTGGCCATTACGGCGATTGACTTTGTTAACCCCTGCGCCCGTTACTCGGAGGTCTCCTTTGAGCTCGGTGACGATGCGATTCACGCTCGTTTGATCGAGCCTGTCGGTCGTGCCCGAGTATCTGAGCGCGTGCCGCTGTGCCTGATGTTCCACGACATCGATCGGCCTGTGCGCGGCTGGCATCACATGACGAGATTTGCCGCCATGGGGTATGCCGTTCTCGCGCTGGATGACGATGTTGCTGGTGCGGACGACCTGCGGCGGGGGATTGCTTCGCCCGCTTTTGTCGAGCGCGTCCGTTGGGGTTGCGCGCTGGCGAAGGTGGCGCGCAATCTTGATGGCATGGACCCCGACCGCATCTTTGCATGGGGCGAGGGCCTTGGCGGCGGAGTCGCGCTGGCGGTTTCTGCTCTGGACGAGCGGGGCCTCGCCTGCACGGCGGTTGCCAATCCGCTTCCTGGTGGCCTCGAGGCGCTGTCGTCTCGGGTGCGCGGATCGGTGCTCATGGGCACATCGCTTATGGATACCGTGAGCGATCCTAAGGATCAGTTTGCCGTATTCAACGGTCTTGAGTGTGACCGGAGGCATATCATCTATGCAAAATACGCTCACGAGCGCATCAATGCGTTCGAAAATGAAGTCGTCGACTTTTTTAACCAAACGTTCTACTCGTGTTCTTTGGCCTAGACGGCCTGGACACTGCCAACAAGAGTGGGTGGCATAGGGCCGCCCGCCAGACAGCTAAGGAGATTCTTGTGGCAACTCAGAAATTCACCGGCGTTATCCCTCCCGTCGTTGTTCCCGATACCGAAGATCACCAGCTCGACGTTGCCTCCTTTGAGCGCAGCATCAACCGCATGATCGATGCCGGCGTCGATGGCCTGTTCTTCTTGGGATCCTCGGGCGAGGTCGTCTTCTCCACCGACGAGCGCCGTCGCCAGATTATCGCCGAGGCCGTTCGTATCGTCGACCACCGCGTTCCCGTTCTGGTCGGCATCATCGATACCGAGACCGAGCGCATGATCGAGCACGGCAAGGTCGCCCAGGAGCTGGGCGCCGATGCCCTCGTCGCCACCTGCCCGTTCTATGCCCTGCAGGGCATGACCGAGGTCGAGGAGCACTTCCGCATCCTGCACGAGGAGCTCGACCTGCCCATCTTTGCCTATGACATTCCCGTCTGCGTTCACACCAAGCTCCCCTGGAAGCTCCTTGCCAAGCTCGGCGCCGAGGGCGTTCTGGCCGGCGTCAAGGATTCCTCGGGTGATGACATCTCGTTCCGCTACCTCGTTCAGGAGAACGAGAAGAACGGCCATCCGATGAGCATTCTCACCGGCCACGAGGTTGTTGTCGACGGCGCCTACCTCGGTGGCGCCGACGGTTCCGTCCCGGGTCTCGCCAACGTTGAGCCCGAGGGCTACGTGCGTCAGTGGAAGGCCGCTCAGGCTGGTGACTGGGCTACCGTCAAGGCCGAGCAGGATCGCCTCAATGAGATTTCGCACATCTGGGATGTCACCTCGGGCGTCCAGGGCTATGCCGGTGGCGTCGGCGCCTTCAAGACCGCTATGAACCTCATGGGTATCTTCGACAGCCCGACCATGCCGCGCCCGGTGAAGGCCATGACCGGCGAGAACGTCGAGGCGATTAAGAAGGTCCTCCAGGACAACGGTCTCCTGTAAAGCTTCCCCGGGCACTCGACCTCGCCGTTCAACCGTGCGGCCATGACCCATTAGATCAATGGTCACACGGTTTCTTGGCGATCTCGGGCACCTGGAAAACCTTTTCCGCGCTGTGACGGCTAGCCTGACGGCGCATTTCCTGTAGTTGTTTTTTATCTCCTAAGGAGAGCGACATGGAGAACAAGTACGTCTGCTCTGTCGATATCGGCGGAACTAAGATCGCGACTGCCATCATGGAGTACCCGGCTGACGGTAGTGTGCCCCATCCTGTTTTTGAGGCCGAGGTTCCCACCGAGGCCCAAGAGGGCGGCGAGGCCGTCTTCCAACGTATCGAGGCGTCCATCAAGGCTGCTCTCGAGGCGAATCCCGATGTCGAGGTCCTTGGCGTCGGTATCGGTGCCGCCGGCGTCGTCGATCCCAAGACGGGCGCCATCGCGTATGCCAACGAGATCATGCCCGGCTGGTCCGGTGTTCAGTTGGGGCCGCGCCTGCGCGAGGACCTCGGTCTTCCCGTTGCCGTTGTAGGCGACGTGCAGGCTCATGCTCTGGGCGAGGCCCACTGGGGCGTCGGCAAGGGCAAGTTCTCCGTCTTGTGTCTTGGCATCGGTACGGGCATCGGTGGCGCATATGTCGAGAACGGCCGCGTGATGCAGGGCTTCCATGGTGCTGCTGGCCATATGGGCCACATCGAGTGCTCGGCTGCCGCCGGTATTCCCTGCGCCTGCGGGCGTTCCGGCCATCTGGAGTCGGTTGCTTCGGGCACTTCCATTGGTCGTATGTACGATGAGCGCTTTGGTCGCGTCGACCCCAGCCGTCCTTCGGTCGGTCGCGATGTGAACGACCTGTGCCGTGCGGGCGACGCAAAGGCGACCGAGGTCATCCATGACGCCGGCTTTGCGCTGGGGGCCAGCTTGGGCTCGCTCGCTAACATCCTGGACCCTGAGGTCATCGTGCTTTCGGGTGGCGTGATTCACCAAGGTCCCGATTGGCGTTCACAGACGTGGAAGGATTCGGTACACGAGGGCTATGCCAGCCAGGCGCTCGATCCGCTTCAGGACACGCCGATCCTCATCGGTTCTCTGGAGGGCGATGCTCCGCTCATCGGTGCCGCTGAGCATCTCCTTGCCTCGTTGAAGTAAACGTATCTTCTGTAGGAGCCTCCCGAGACAACACGTCTCGGGAGGCTGTTCTAAGAAAGGTTGCAGCCTTATGACCGTCGATCCTTTGATTCAATCCCTGAAGGGCAAGCTCGTCGTGAGCGTTCAGGCGTATATGGGCGAGCCGCTTCGTACGCCTGAGACCATGGCTCAAATGTCTCGCGCTTGCGAGCTCGGCGGCGCCGCCGCCATTCGCTGCCAGGGCCTTGCCGACATTGCCGCCATTAAGGGTCGCTGTGAGGTTCCTGTTATCGGCCTGTGGAAGGATGGGCACGAGGGCGTCTACATCACGCCGACGCTGCGTCATGCTCGCGCCTGCGTTGCCGCCGGTGCCGACATCGTGGCAATTGATGCCACTGATCGCCCACGTCCCGATGGCAAGACCGTCGAGGACACCTTCCGTCCGCTGCACGAGGAGGGCGTGCTCCTGATGGCGGATTGTGCCACCATCGAGGACATTCGCCGTGCGGTTGATATGGGCTTTGACCTGGTATCCACTACGCTTTCTCACGGTGCCGCCGCCATCGACTGCACCATGGCCTGTCTCTTATACACATCTCCGAGCCCACGAGA
>CABSMK010000159.1 GCA_902478825.1 uncultured Collinsella sp. | reverse complement strand
GAATCGCTTGGGCAGGTTGCCTCCCAAACGCTTGAGAACATCATGGCCGTCAACGAGGCCGTGAAGATCCCCGTGTTCCGCCCTCTCATCGGTTCGGACAAGCAGGAGATCATCGCGCGTGCCGAGGAGATCGGTACGTTCGATATTTCGACTGAGGCCGCTCCCGACTGCTGCACGCTGTTTATGCCGCGCCGTCCCGAGACGCACGCTAAACTCGATGCCGTGCATGAGGCCTGGGAGTTGTTCGATCACGAGGAGATGATTGAGCGCCTGCTCAAGCAGACCGAGTACATCGACTTCGAGAGCAACACGTATAAGGCCCCTAAGACCTTAAAACGCAAACATTCGGAGCTTGCTCCGCGTGAGATTTACCAAGATCACGAGTAATTTTGTGCATAGACCGACGATGCGCCTGCATCGTCGGTCTTTTGCTATCTGGGCATTTTGCGGCTAAGTGTTCATTTGCTGACGTGTGCCTGAATAAATGGACAGTATTTCGCAAGGTTTTGGTCGGCTTTTGGTTTGACCGCGAAAACCGGTTTTGGAGAATGGCTGTTGCAGGACTCTTTTCCTGACACGATGTTGTTGGGAGGTTTTGCTATGGCGCAGCGCGAACAACACGAACGGGTCAAACGGATGGACCGCTTGGCGGACAAGCTGCTCGGTCATAAGGCAGTGGTGATGGCGATACTGGTCGTCATTGCGATGGCGAGCGGCTTGGCGATGGCGAACCTTGGCGGCGGTACTGGCGGCGTGTCGTTTGAGCGCACTGATGGTTCGGGCTCGTTAGTGGAGCCGGGATCCGGCGATGCCTCGAGCGGAAAGACATCCGAAGGCTCTTCGTCTAAGGCGTCTGCCGCGGCAGAGGTTTATGTCGATGTTGATGGTGCCGTTGTGTCGCCCGGTGTATATCGCGTCAAGGACGGCGCGCGGGTGGCTCAGGCGATAGATGCCGCCGGCGGGCTGGCGCCCGAGGCAGACGTTACGGGGCTCAATCGGGCATCCAAGGTCGTCGATGGGCAGAAGATTCACGTTCCAACGGTGGGGGAGCAGCAGGCGTCCATTGCGGAAGCCGGTGTTGATGGTGGGGCTTCCGCATCATTGGGCGTGAGTGGCGCAACGGGCCTAGTCAACATCAATACGGCAAGCGCGGCAGAGCTGCAGACGCTCTCGGGCATCGGTCCCTCCGTGGCACAGTCGATTATCGATGAGCGTACAAAGAACGGTGCTTTTGCCTCGGTTGACGATCTGATGCGTGTGTCGGGAATCGGCGAGAAGAAGCTTGCCAAAATCAAAGATTGCATCTGCGTATGAGTGCGACCGAGCGCGAACATGTGATGCCTCCGCGGCCCCTGATGCCGTGGACGATGGCCCTGTGTGCCGGCATGTGCATGAGCTGCGCCTTGGTGCTCAACGTGGCCGCTGATGCGCTGCTGAGGGAGCAGGCGCCGGCGGTCGGGCTGCTATGGGCCATTCCCGTTGCGGCGACGGTATTCGTTGTGCTGGCTCAATCTTGTGCGCGGCTTGCCCCTTGGAAGCGGTGGCTGTATGCCGCGTCCGTCGGTCTCGTGGCGGGAGCGGTCGTCTCGGCGTGGTGGGCTGTGGGCACGCTAGGCGCCTCGAAGGCGCTCGACGGTCGAGCGGCAAGCAGCCTCGAGTTTGTCGTGCAGGGTGATCCATCCATAAACGACGACGTGTATTCCTATACCTGCGAGGTACGCGCGGACGGTAAGAACTTGGCAACGGTTCGCCTATCGTGCGACCGCGAGCTCAAGGTCGGGGCGCACGTGCGTGTTATCGGTCGCGTTTCACGTTTTGAGAACGATGCGTATGGACGATTGCGCGTGCTCCGAGGCGAGGTGCGCAAGGTTAAAGCCGTTCGGATTGTGTCGGTCGATGAGGGCTCTCCGGGGCCGCTGCTTCGGCTGCGAAATTGGCTGCTTGCGTCCATCGCGCCTGCGACCGACCCGGCACGTGCGCTCATAGCCGGTGTCGTCTGTGGTCGTTCGGCCGAGCTGCGCGCCCAGCCGGCGGGCGACTGGTTTTCGGTGACGGGAACGGCGCATCTTATCGCCGTCTCGGGCAGCCATCTGGCTATCGTGGGGTTTGTGATCGAGGGCGTATTGCAAAAGACTCGGTGCTCACGTGGTTTTCAGCGGGTGATATTGGCGATAACGCTTGTGGGCTACGCTGCCTTTACGGGCGCGTCTCCCTCGGCCGTGCGCGCGTGCTGCATGGTGTTCGCGATGCTTGTCGTAAACGGAGCGGGTCGTCGTCGGCACGGCGCATCGGCACTCTTCGTAACCATGTCCATCTTTGTGCTACTGAGGCCGACGGTGCTGTTCGAGATGGGCTTTCAGCTTTCATGTGCTAGCGTCTTAGCCATTCTGTGCTTTTGCCCCTATGCGACCTACGCTTTGGGTGAGCTGGGTGTGCCATCGGGCGTTGCCGGCATGCTTTCCGTCACGCTGTGCTCGCAGTTGGCGACCCTTCCCATTACCATTCCTGCATTCGGTACGTTCTCGCTCATTGCTCCGTTGGCAAATGCGGTCATCGGTCCGGTGGTGAGCGTACTGCTTGCTGTGTCCATCGTGTTGGTTCCCTTTTCGCTCGTGGGACCGTTGCGGACTTGGGCGCTCGTTGTGCCCATGATTGCCGCCCGTTGCGCGCTGTTTTTCGAGCAGCTGTTTGCCGCCGTGCCGGGTGCATCCGTGAGCGTGCCGCCCGATAGCATGTGGATTTACCTAGTGCCGTGTTTGCTGGCGGTTCTGCTGGTCTGGTGGCCGCGTCCCCGTGCACGTCTTATGGCGGTGGGGCTTGCATGCCTGGTGCTCTTGGCTGCGATTCCGTACGTCTACTGGGATCGATTCGCTCCGCCTTCGGTGACGGTACTCGATGTGGGCCAGGCCGATGCGATTCTTATCCGCGAGGGCGGCGCAGTAGCGCTCGTCGACTGCGGGCTCGACGAGCGCGTGGTAGCGGCGTTGGTTCGCAACAATGTCCACCATATCGACGCCGTCTTCGTGACACATTGGGACGAAGATCATTGGGGTGGTCTTCCCGATGTGCTCGATCGGTTTTCGGTTGGAACCATTGCAGTTGCAGCGGATGCGCTGGACGGTGCGCCTGCTGAGGTCCTGAATCGCCCCGACGTAACGTATCGGCAGGTGGCTCGCGGGGATACGGTCGATATCGGCGCATTTCGGGCTCGTGTGATGTGGCCGTTTGACACGGTGGATGGCGAGGGCAATGAGGACTCGCTTGTCTTGCTGCTCTCCTATGCCCGGGAATGCAAGAGCCTGCGTATGCTCCTCACTGGTGATGCCGAGCTCGATCAGGAGCGCGAGTTTGTACAGGAGGTGGGTGATATCGATGTGCTCAAGCTGGGGCATCACGGCTCAAAAGTTTCCGTCGACAAAGACCTGCTGGAAACGCTTAAGCCCGAGCTCTCTATGGCGAGTGCGGGCGAGGGCAACCGCTACGGCCATCCATCCGATGCCTGCATCGATGCCGTTCGCGATGCGGGCGGCGCGTTCGCATGTACCATTGAACAAGGAGACATTACCGTCTCGCCAACCGTAACAGGTTTTGCCATGCGATGCCAGCGACCGTGATGCTGCCGTTGGCGCGGGACCAACCCCTGGGCTAAAATGGCACGGTACGAATTCGAGAGTCTGCGGGAGGGGAGCGCAATGTCCGAAACCGGTCTGCTGCCGGCATATCTGATCGTCGGTACCGACGGAGTCAAGCGCGATCACGCCGTCTCGCGTATGAAAGCGCGTCTGGAAAAGTCGGGTATGGTCGAGTTCAACCTCGACGAGCGCGATATGACCAAAGACCCCGATATCGAGTCGATTATCGGATCGCTCAACACCTTTCCCATGGGCAGCGAGTTTCGCCTGGTAATCCTTGACGGCTGCTCAAAACTCGCCAAAGCGATCTCCGAGCCGCTCGTTGAGTATCTGGCGA
>CABSMK010000158.1 GCA_902478825.1 uncultured Collinsella sp. | reverse complement strand
AACCCGGCCGGGACGAGGGGTGACGCAAAAGCGTCGCCCCTCGTTTTTAACCATGTCAACTGAACCTAGTTCAGTTTGGTTGATTTCCGATCTCAGCCGAACACATTGAGCGGAAAGGCCGTTCCCGCAGTCAGTCGAACGTCCCCGGGCCCTTCTCAGGCCCCGGGGACGGCATTTTCCCAGTTGAAGGAACGGTGGAGATGTGTTTCGATGGGTCAGATTCGTGTCGTTCCGAAAAGACCGTGAACCTTTTGTGGGACACGCGGCGCCGTGGTACCATAGCCGAGTTTGTTGTCTTGGTCGGAAACCAAGACGCCTTATGCGCTGATCGGTAACCAGCGCCTGACCAATAAGGAGTCCTACCATGAAGCAGGGTATCCATCCCCAGTATGTCGAGTGCACGGTGACGTGCTCCTGCGGCAACACCTTCAAGACGCACGCTACCGTGTCCGAGATGAAGGTTGAGCTTTGCAACGAGTGCCACCCGTTCTACACCGGCCAGCAGAAGTTCGTCGACACCGGTGGACGCGTCCAGCGCTTCGCCGACAAGTTCGGTGGCGCCGCTGCCGCCCAGCTCAAGAAGGCCGAGGAGGCCAAGGCTGCCAAGGCTGCCAAGGCTGCTGAGGCCGAGGCCGCTCGCAAGGCCGCCGCTGAGGCTAAGGCTGCCGAGAAGGCCAAGCGTGCTGCTAAGTTTGCCGAGGAGGCTGCCAAGCAGGCCGCCGAGGCTCCCGCAGAGGCTCCCGTCGAGGAGGCCGCTGCCGAGGCCGAGACCACCGAGGCTGCTGAGTAAATAGCTCGCCGAGGAATCATTCGCATTCATGGCATGAGGGCCGTGCATCCATTTGGGTGCGCGGCCCTTTTCTTTTTATTGGTGCAAACCAACCTGTCCCCATTGCACCAGATTGGTGCGAAGGGGACAGGTTGGTTTGCACCAAATGACAGAGAGGCGGCGTTTGCCCAGATAAAACCTGCCAAAATAAACCTGTCCCTTTTTGGCAGGTTGGTCGTAGTTATTACGTGGCGGTCGAGGTCGACCGTATGGGGCGCGCCTTGTTTGGCTAAAGTACAATTATCTGTGTTTAACTCGCCCGCAGCTGCACGGCGTGGGCGATGGCCAAAAAGGAAAACCACATGGGATTCATGTCAAAGCTGCTGTCCTTTGGATCCGATAAGGACCTTAAGCGCTACTACAAGATCGTCGACCAGATCAACGGTCTTGAGCCCCAGTTTGAGAAGATGACCGAGGAGGAACTCCGCGGCCAGACCGATAAGTTCCGCGAGCGTTACGCCAACGGCGAGTCGCTCGACGACATGCTCCCCGAGGCCTTTGCCACCGTGCGTGAGGCTTCCAAGCGCACCATGGGTATGCGCCACTTTGACGTGCAGCTCATTGGCGCCATGGCGCTGCACGAGGGCCACATCGCCGAGATGAAGACCGGCGAAGGTAAGACCCTCGTCTCCACGTTGGCCGGCTATCTCAACGCTATTGCCGGCAAGGGCGTGCACGTCGTTACTGTCAACGATTACCTTGCCAAGCGCGACTCCGAGTGGATGGGCCGCATCTATAAGTACCTGGGCATGACCGTCGGTCTGCTCCAGAACAACATGCCGCTCGAGCTCAAGCGCCCGGCCTACCAGGCCGACGTCACCTACGGCACCAACTCCGAGTTCGGCTTTGATTACCTGCGCGACAACATGGTTACCCGTCCCGAGCAGCGCGTGCAGCGCGGTCACAACTACGCCATCGTCGACGAGGTCGACTCCATCCTGATCGATGAGGCCCGCACCCCGCTGATCATCTCGGGCGCTGGCACCAAGTCCGCCAGTACCTACAAGGACTTCGCGCGTGCCGTGCGTGGCCTTGAGCGCGGCGAGGACGTGTCGCACGACATGCTCACCGCCACCGAGGACGTCGAGCCCACGGGCGACTTCGTCATGGACGAGGCCAAGCACACCATCGCCGCCACCGAACGCGGCCTTAAAAAGATCGAGCGCCGCCTGGGTATCGATGACATCTATGCCGATCTCTCCGGTCAGCTGGTCAACCACCTGCAGCAGGCGCTGAAGGCCCAGTACATGTTCCACCGCGACAAGCAGTACGTGGTCACCAACGGCGAGGTCAAGATCGTCGACGAGTTCACCGGCCGCATCATGGAAGGTCGCCGCTACTCCGAGGGCCTGCATCAGGCCATCGAGGCCAAAGAGGGCGTGCTCGTGCGCGAGGAGAACCAGACCCTTGCCACCATCACCCTGCAGAACTACTTCCGTCTGTATGACAAGCTCTCCGGCATGACCGGTACTGCGCTCACCGAGGACGCCGAGTTCCGCGAGATCTATAAGCTGCCCGTCGAGGTCATCCCCTCCAACAAGCCCGTGCAGCGTGTTGACCACGAGGACCTGGTCTACCGCACCATTCAGGCTAAATACAACGCCGTTGCCGACGACGTTGAGCGTCGTCACGCCAAGGGCCAGCCGGTCCTGGTGGGCACCGTCTCCATCGAGAGCTCCGAGAAGCTGTCTGCCGCCCTCACCAAGCGCGGCATCGCGCACGAGGTCCTCAACGCCAAGCACCACGAGCGCGAGGCCCATATCGTGGCCCAGGCCGGACGTTACGGCGCCGTGACCATTGCTACCAACATGGCCGGCCGTGGTACCGACATCCTGCTGGGCGGCAACCCCGACGAGCTGGTGCGCGAGCGCCTGGAGTACGAGGGCCTGACCATGGAGGATGTCACGCCCGAGCAGCTCGAGCAGTTCAACGCCGAGGCCAAGGAGACCTGCAAGGCCGAGCGCGAGCGCGTGCTTGCCGCCGGCGGCCTGACCGTTATCGGCACCGAGCGCCATGAGTCCCGTCGTATCGACAACCAGCTGCGTGGCCGTTCCGGCCGTCAGGGCGATCCGGGCGAGACTCAGTTCTACCTGTCGCTCGAGGACGATCTGATGCGCCTGTTCGGCGGCGACAAGATGGACCGCGTCTCCAAGATGATGGTCACGGCCGATATGGGCGACGACACGCCCATCCAGCACAAGATCATTTCCAAGGCCGTCGAGAGCGCCCAGCACAAGGTCGAGAGCATCAACTTCTCCATGCGTAAGAGCGTCCTTGAGTATGACGACGTCATGAACAAGCAGCGCCAGGTCATTTACGCCGAGCGTAACAAGATTCTGGATGGCAAGGACCTGACCGACCACATCACCGAGGTCATGCACGACACTGTGTACCGCTGCGTGCAGGAGTTCTGCACCAAGGACAGCCACGAGGGCGAGCGCGATCTTGAGGGCCTGCGTAAGTGGGTCGTCGAGCTGACCGGGCATATCGATACCCCTCAGTTCCCCGACGAGGACTTTGAGGCCCTGGCCGCCGATGTCCTGGCCTATGTTGAGAAGTGCTACAACATGAAGGCCGAGCGCCTGGGCGAGGACCTGATGCGCGAGCTCAATACCCAGGTCATGCTGCGCGTCATCGATACGCGTTGGATGAACTACCTGCAGGAAATGGACTACCTCAAGACCGGTATCGGCCTGCGCGGCTTTGGCCAGCGCGACCCGCTGGTTGAGTATAAGACCGAGGCCTACGGCGCGTTCCAGATGCTCGTCGATACCATGTACGAGGATTACCTGCGCACTGTTCTGCGCATTGAGCTCAAAGCTGCCCCGCAGGCTGTGGAGCACAAGGAGGACCCCGCCCTTAAGGGCGCGCACTTCTCTGGTCCCGCCGAGGTCGATGGCGACAACAGCGATTCGGTACTGCGCAAGCAGGCTCAGGTGCAGGCCCGCACCGCCGTCCAGGGTGGTCCGGCTGCCGTTAACAACGGTGGCAAGGTGACGACCTACCGCAAGTCCGAGAGCGATGACCCCTATGTCAACGTGGGCCGCAACGACCCGTGCCCTTGCGGTAGCGGTAAGAAGTTTAAGTATTGCCACGGCAGGAATCGTTAATGGCCGAGACTCTAGAGGTAACGCCCTGTC
>CABSMK010000157.1 GCA_902478825.1 uncultured Collinsella sp. | reverse complement strand
GGCAAGGATCAGCAGGGCAAGGGCTTCGACCCCCGCAAGCTCCTCAAGCCTGGTCGCGACAACATCGTTGCTCGCACCAAGGAGCTCATGGAGGAGTTTGGCTCCGTCAACAAGGCGTAAGTAGCGGTTTAACTTCCCGCCGGAGGCCCCGTTTCCCCTACGCTGTTTCCCTCGCGCTCACCTGGCTTCGCCAGAAGTCGCGCGATGGAATCAGCTCCGGGTGAACGGGGCCTCCTTCGTTAACTCGCTACAGGGTTACTGGGCTGAATAAATTGCCCTGGCTTCGCCAGAAGTCGCGCCAAGGAAACAGTTCCGGGGGACGGGGCTTCCTTTGTTTAACGCCGCAGGTTTACAAGTCTGAATTCATTTTTATAGGTACCGTTTATCGGCGTTGAGAGCTCCTTTGTTGGGGGCTTTCTTTTTTATCTCGGTACAATGGGGGTTGTCTATCGTTCGACGCGGGAGTGGTTATGGCTGTTGTTGATGTTTTACCTGCTGATGGGAAGGTTATTGACGAGGGTCCTGTTGGTTGCTCTGTTGATGTTTGTTGTGATGATTTTCGTCATCTCGATATTGGTTTGCCGCCTGAGATTCTTCGACTTAAGGATGCCGGGTATTTGACGCAGGCTGTTGCTGCTTGCGATCGCCTTCTGGAGCAGAATCCTGAGCCTTCGCTGGCTGCTTGTGTTCGTGCCGAGCGGTATCGCATGCTCGAGACGCCGCTTCATTTTTCGGTGTCGCGTGATCGGGCCATTGCGATGATTCGCGAGGAGTGGCCAGAGTTTACCGAAGAGCAGTTTGATGACCTGATTAATCGTAAGCGCATCGATTGGCGCTTTATCGACGGTGAACTGTTCGTTCTCGATAACTTCCTCGATTCGCTTCGCGTGTACCCCAAGGAGGTTCCGGGCCTGCGTCCCGATTCTACGGACGGCATAGCGCTGCGTAACCAGATGCTCAGGGAGATGGAGTCGCAAAACGGGTTGACTCGCGTCATCACGCTCAAGGCATCCGTGTCTGTTCCCGGGGCTCTGGAGGGAGAGGCTGTTCGCGCCTGGCTGCCCGTTGCCGCCGCCTGTCGTCAACAGTGTCATATCGAGGTTCTCGATATGACATCGGAGGGTACCGTTGCCTCTGAAAACGTTTCGGCTCGTACTGCCTCTTGGACATCTTCGACTGAACATTCATTCTCGGTGACCTATCGCTATCACATCGATGCCGCCTATTGCGACATCTATGGTGGCGCGCTCCCATCGCATGCGTGCATGGACACGCCGCTGCCCGAGGACACTTCCGAGGACCGTCCGCATATTGCGTTTACGCCGTACCTGCGACAGTTGACGGAGCGTGTTATTGACGGGCTCGAGGATCCGCTCGATTGCGCGCGTGCTATCTATGATTACCTGACACAGCATATCGACTATCGCTATCAGCCACCGTACCTGCTTTTGGGATCTATTGCCGACGACTGCGTGCACTCGCTCCGCGGCGATTGCGGCGTTATGGCGCTCACGTTTATCACCATGTGCCGCATCGCGGGCGTTCCTGCCCGTTGGCAGAGCGGCCTGTATGTTGCGCCCGATTCGGTGGGGCCGCACGATTGGGCTGAGTTCTATACGCCACAGACCGGTTGGCTTAACGCCGACGTATCGTTTGGTTCCTCGGCACGCAGGATGGGGGAGGAGTGGCGCCGTCGTCACTACTTTGGCAATCTCGATCCGTGGCGTATGGTGGCCAACAATCGATTCCAGGCTGAGTTTGTGCCTGCTTTCGATGGCATGCGCGAGGACCCCTATGACAACCAGATGGGCGAGGCCTCGGTTGACGGACGTGGATGTCGTAAGCGGGAGATGTTGCGCAAGGTTGAGCTTATCGAAATGCTCGAAGTACCATTTTCGGACTAATCAACAGAAAGCTGTGATAAACTAACTCACGCATTACGTGCCCGAGTGGCGGAATTGGCAGACGCAGTGGACTCAAAATCCACCGTTGGCAACAACGTGCGAGTTCGAGTCTCGCCTCGGGCACCATACATGCAAGTGAGCGTTCAAGGGGGTAAGGCCCCCTTTTTCGTGCCGAACTCGCGTGAGCGCGCGGAGCGTTAAGCAAACAGGCCTGTGGCCTGTTTGTAGCGGAGCGTGGCGAGGGCGCCATGCGCCCGAAGCCCGGGGCTTCGCGAAGCGAAGGCCCTTCGAGTCTCGCATCGGGCACCATACATGCACCTGCGCTTCAAGGGGGTCAAGGCCCCCTTTTTCGTGTACGTAATGTGATAACGCGCGGTACGTGTTATTATTCGCAAGGCGTTGTTCCCGCAATGCCCTAAAGAGGAACCCGAGGGTTCCCACCTTTTGGCGCCAATGAGCAGCTGACTGGTCATACAACTTAGATTCCCTTCCTCAAATCGAGGATTTCTATGTGTACGACCTGGTTGCTGAGAAGCGCCGGGTTATTTTTTTATGAATGGAGGTAGGGAAAATAGCTAAGTCTGATGACACCCGCATCAACGACGAGATTACTGCATCTTCGTGCCGTTTGATTGGCGTCGATGGCTCTCAGCTCGGCCTGTTCGCCATCCGCGATGCCCAGCGCGTCGCCGACGATCAGGGTCTCGACCTGGTCGAGATCGCTCCCAACGCGGAGCCGCCGGTCTGCAAGGTCATGGACTACGGTAAGTTCAAGTACCAGCAGGCCATGAAGGCCAAGGCTGCTCGTAAGAACCAGTCCAAGGTCGAGGTCAAGGAAATGAAGTTCCGACCCAAGATCGACGTTGGCGACTACGAGACCAAGAAGGGCCACGTTCTGCGTTTCCTCAAGAAGGGCGCACGCGTTAAGATCACCATCATGTTCCGCGGCCGTGAGATGGCTCACCCGGAGCAGGGCCTTAACGTTCTCGAGCGTCTCGCCGAGGATCTAAAGCCTTACGCTACGGTCGAGTCCAAGCCTAAGATGGAAGGCCGTAACATGCTTATGCTGCTCGCCCCGATTAAGGGCGCCTTCGATGAGGATAAAGCGGCAAGCGATACCAAGTAACTAGTGTTCTGTAACCGATTAAGGAGTATTTCATGCCTAAGATGAAGTCCCACAGCGGCACCAAGAAGCGTTTCCGCAAGACTGGTACCGGCAAGCTTATGCGCGCCAAGGCTTTCAAGAGCCACATCCTGAGCAAGAAGTCCACCAAGCGTAAGCGTGGCTTCCGTCAGGAGACCGAAATCGCCGCTGCCGACCGCAAGGTCATCAAGTCGCGTCTCGCCTAAGTTCGCGTTCCCGTTTTTCGTTTTACCGTCTAGGAGTTGATAGAACATGGCACGTATTAAGCGCGCTGTTGCCGCCAAGAAGAAGCGCCGTACCGTTATGCATCGTGCGAAGGGTTACTACGGTGCCGCTTCGCGTACTTACAAGCATGCTAAAGAGCAGGTCCAGCACTCCCTGCAGTATCAGTATCGTGATCGCCGCAACAAGAAGCGCGAGATCCGTTCTCTCTGGATCACCCGTATCAACGCTGCTGCTCGCCTGAACGACATCTCTTACTCTCAGTTCATGCACGGCCTGAAGGTTGCCGGCATCGAGCTCGACCGCAAGGTTCTGGCTCAGATGGCTTACGAGGACATCGAGTCCTTCAACGAGCTGGCTGCCATTGCCAAGAAGGCTCTCGAGGCCTAAAAGATTCTGTTGAATCGCTAGGGGAGTGTCGCACTGTGCGCGGCACTCCCTCTTTTTATCTAGAGCGCTGGTTTATATAGCAAAAGCGCGGGTAGATAGACACTTACAGGTGACCGATCTTTATATATCTCTTAATCGATGGGTCATCATCTGATACGTGCTGCATTTCTGCACCAGCCTTTCTATTACTTATATAGGAAGCGATATGTTGTGTAGGACTTGTGAAGAGTGGAATTGACGTCCCACATCGCTTCGCGGTCTGGCAATATATCTCCTTGCCGCGCGGCCCGGTCGGACCGGGAACCAGCGC
>CABSMK010000156.1 GCA_902478825.1 uncultured Collinsella sp. | reverse complement strand
GTTCGGCGGCGTTACCTGCCGTCGGTGCAACAACCGCTGCCAGCGCGCGGTCGTGGCATTTGGCGACGGCTCGCTTTACGTCACGGGCAATCGCTGCCCGCGCGGCGGCGCCATCTCATGGGATGAGCTCGTGCGCGAGGTTCCCGCGGCGGAGGAGCTGCGTCCGCAGGGTGCTTGCGAGGCACAGGCACCCGGCACGGGGCGCGACCGGACCGCGGCTGCCCCCAATCTCTTTGTCGACCGCGAGAAGCTGCTGTTCGAGTCGTACCCCACGGTTCCCGTCAGCGGGGGGCGCGATGTCACGATCGGCATTCCCCGTGTGCTCGAGTTCTGGGACACCATGCCGTTCTGGTCGACGTTCTTCAGCACGCTCGGCTTTAAGGTGCGCGTCTCGGGACGCAGCACCAAGGCGATGTACGAGCGCGGTCTGGCGCACGTCACATCCGACACCGTGTGCTTCCCGGCCAAGCTCGTCCACGGGCACATCCGCAATCTCGTCGACGCCGGCGTCGACCGCATCTTCATGCCCATCATCACGACGGTGCCCACCGAAAACACCGCCTCTACCAGCGAGTGGATGTGCGCCGTCGTAAAGGGATACCCCTACGTGATGCGCAATTCCGATAACCCGGAGGAGCGTTTCGGCGTTCCGTTCGATACGCCGCTGTTCCACTGGTACGACGAGGGCGACCGAAACCGCCAGCTCAAGGCGTGGTGCAAGGAGACCTTCGATATCGATGCCGACCTGGTTGCCAAGGCGACCGAGCAGGCGGACCGCGCGCAGGAGACGTTTGAGAACCAGCTGCAGCTGCGCGGCAGGCAGGTGCTCGAGAACGTGCACGAGGACGGCGGCTACGCGGTGGTGATCGCTTCGCGCCCGTACCACAACGACCCGCTGGTCAACCACGGGCTGCCCAAGCTCTTCTCTGAGCGCGGCATCCCCGTGCTGACGCCCGATGCGGTGCCGGGGGTCTGCAACGTCGATCTTTCCAACAGCCGCATCGACATCGTGAACAACTACCATGCGCGCATGCTGTCGTGCGCGGTCATCGTCGCATCGACGCCCGAGCTCGAGCTCGTGCAGATGGGCAGCTTCGGCTGCGGCCACGATGCGTATCTCACCGACGAGATCGCGCGCATGATGGGCGAGATGGGCTCCAAGGTTCCGATGATGATCAAGCTCGATGAGAGCGACGTCGCCGGTCCCATGGGCATTCGCGTGCGTTCGTTTATCGAGTCGGTCAACCGTCGTCGCGCGGAGGAGCGTGCCGAGGGCGCCCGGGTGCACGCGGTCCATCCGCTCGACGACCCGTATAAGGTCAAGTACACCAAGCGCGACCGGCACGACAAGATCGCGCTGGTCCCCAACACCTCCCATGCGTTCTGCAGGCTCATGACCGCGGCGATGCGCAATCAGGGCGTGCGCGCCGAGGCCCTTGATATCGGGCGCGAGGATGCCATCCGCCTGGGCAAACGCTATGTGCACAACGACATCTGCTTCCCCGCGCAAATCGTGATCGGCGAGGCGCTCGCGGCACTCGAGAGCGGTAAGTACGACCCGCACGACGTCGCCGTGGTGACTGGCAAGTATATCGGCGACTGCCGCCTGACGCACTACATGCCCCTGCTGCGCCGCGCGCTCGACGACGCGGGATACGACTATGTCCCGGTGCTCACCAACGACGACGTCGATGCCCACAATGCGCATCCGGGCTTCAAGCTCGGCCTTGGCCCGAGCATCCAGATCGCCTACGGTCTTCCCATGATCGATGCCCTCGAGGCCATGCTTAGGCGCATCCGTCCCTACGAGCTCGAGAAGGGCGCGGCGGACGCTGCGTTCGACCGCGCGCTCGATGAGGTTATCGAGGGCATGGAGCGCTCCGGGCTGAGAGGCCAGGCGACGGGCTTCAAACGCGCGCTTGCGATCATGGACGCCGTTCCGTACGACCGCTCGAACCCGCATCCGACCGTTCTCATCGTGGGCGAGTACCTGCTCAATTTCCATCTCGGCGCCAACCACGAGATCGAGCGCTACCTCGAGGACAACGGGCTCGAGGTCATCGAGGCGCGCATGACCGACGTGATCCGCAAGACCTATTTCTACAAGCATGCGCAGTCGCGCGAGTTCCACGTCGACCTGTCGCTGCCCGAAAAGGCCTGGTACGCCACGGCGGACAACCTGTTCGAGCTCGCGCACGACCGTTGCGACCGCCTGGGCGCGGCGAGCCCGCTCTACGAGCCGCCGACGCGCATGCCCGAGCTCGTGCGCGCGAGCGATAAGATCCTGCACCATACGTTCGATGCGGGCGAGGGCGTGCTGATTCCGGCGGAGATTCTCGAGCACGCCAAGCGCGGCTGCCGCAACTTCGTGATCCTGCAGCCGTTCGGGTGTCTGCCCAACCATGTCGTGGGGCGCGGGCTCATCCATGCGCTCAAGGAGCAGTATCCCACGGCGCAGTTCCTGCCGCTCGACTACGATCCCGACGTGAGCTTCGCCAACGTGGAGAACCGTCTTCAGATGCTCATCATGAACGCCAAGGCGCAGGGGTGCGGTGAGGCGCATGGCGAGACCGCGTAAGGACGCCGATGCGCCCGATGCACGCACCCGTATCATCGAGGCGTTTTGGGAGCTCATCGAGAACAACAGCATCTTCGAGCTGTCGGTTGGCGAGGTGACCCGCGCCGCCCAGTGCAATCGCGGAACGTTTTACTACTATTTTCACGATTTCGATGAACTCGTCGCCATCGCCATAGCCCAGCTGCTGCAGGATAACGAGCTCATCACCGATGCCCTCTGGCATTTTTCGAGCGAGGGCGACCTTTCGGCGTTCGACCGGCGCGACGTCCGCTGCCTGCTGCGGCGCATCGTCATCACCATGAGGGCGGGTGCCGCCGAGCAGGTCGTGCAGGGCATCCATACGATCATCATCGACCGCGTGAGAGAGATCGTCCACCCCGACGGAGAAGAGCTCAAGGCAGATTCGAGCTTTGCGGTGGGCTTTCTGGTCTCGGGCATCATGGGCTTTGTGATGGCGGTCGGCTTTGCCCGGGAGGGCGGCGAGGAGATAGACCTCGAGCAGCCGGGGGACAGCGCGTGCGCGTACCTGAGGGCGGTCGCCATGCAGACGGTGGAAACGGTCGCGCAAGTCGAGGGCGTCGATACATCCGAGCTGCTCGAACGCGTCTCCAAGGAGGCCGATGCCTATCGCGCATCGCGTGCGACGAGTCCCGACGTGGTGAAAGACGCCTAGGGTTTCTCTTGCGGGGCGCCTGTCGCGCATCGCGCGGTGAGTCCCGCGATGCGGTCATAACCTGCATTCATGTGAGCCGGGTTTATAGATATTCCTCCAGCTGTTAACATAGACAACCTGTGGGTAAAGAGACAAAAGCGCCGCCGACGGGCGGGCGTTTTGATTTCGATGAACTCATGTAAGGAAACGAGCATGTTAGATAGATTTACCGATCGAGCGCGCAAGGTCATGTCGATGGCCAAACAGGAGGCGCTCGATCTGCACTCAAATAAGGTGGGCACCGAGCACCTGCTGCTCGCACTCGCCAAGGAGGACGAGGGCATCGCTGCCGAGGCGCTGCGCTCGCTTGATATCTCCTACGACGACATCATGGACACCCTCAAGGAGGTCCAGACCACGGTTCCCGAGCCCAGCGAGGAGACCGAGGCTGCCAAGCTTGCCTTTACGCCGCTCGTCATTAGCGTGATGGAGCGCTCCTTCCGCGTGGCACGTGAGAACAACCAGACCTACGTGTCGACCGAGCACTTGCTGATTGGCATCGTCGAAGAGGGTAACGGCATGGCCATGGACATCCTCATGCGCCTGGGTGTGTCGTCCGCCTCCATCAAAAAGGCTATCGAGAAACTTACCGCCAAGGACCAGGACAAGAAGCGTCCGCTCGCCGGCGCCGGTGCCGGGCGTCCCGGTGCGGGCCTGCCGTTCTTTAGCGGCTCGGACGCGTCGCAGCAAAAGGCTGTCTCTTATACACATCTCC
>CABSMK010000155.1 GCA_902478825.1 uncultured Collinsella sp. | reverse complement strand
GGGCTCCTATCTTTTTGGTGCCCTCGGATTGGGTCATAGTGTCTGTCGTTGCCAAAACATCGGCGCCATCTTTGTAATGTGAAAAGGGGCTGAACCTTTGTCACATTCGGTCTGCGGCGTTATTTTGTTTGGAGCGAGGGAGGGGTCCTACGACAGTTCGTCGGCTACTTGGTGTTCGTAGAAGGCTTCTACTACGGCGTTGAAATCGCGGGCGAAGTCTTCCATCGTTCCGCACCAGGTGGCTCGGCTGGGCTTGCCTTGGCCCACATAGGCAGTCTGAATGCCGCAGGCGGGGCTGGGGAAGTCGCGCTTGGGGTCGTTGCCTACCATAAGGACCTCGTGCGGCTCGAGCCCCATCACCTGAAGCTGCTCTAGATAGTAGGTGGCATCGGGCTTGCAGCGGGTGGTGTTTCCCATGTGCGTGACGAGCTCAAAGGGGGCGTCGGTCAGATCGCCCCAACCCATGCGGCACTCGATGGCCCCCTGCGGAAAGCTGGGGTTGGTGAAGAGCGCGCAGCGCAGTCCTGCATCCTGTACGGCCTGAAGTGCGGCGTGTGCGCCGGGCATGGCGTGGGCGTTGATGACATCGTCGTTCTTGTACGGAAGAACTTCGCGGTCGTAGTAGGTAAACGCCTCGTAGATAAGTGGGTCCGAGAGGCAAATGCCGCATCGGCGCTCAACCTCTTCTTGGTAAAACTCAAGATTGGTGCGGTTGTCCGTGCCGCTGCGGCGATTGGCGTTGAGGTCGACCAGGATGGTGCCGAGGCGTGCCATCGTGCCACCGCGGCTGCGGCGCCCGATATCCGCGAGCATCGAAGAGACATCCTTAAAATAGCGAAGGATGAACGCGTTGAGGTTGATGCTAAGAAGCGTTTCGTCCATATCGAAAACGACTGCTTTGAGCACGCGGGCACCTTTCTCGAAAAATCGATCTAGAATCGTTGGCTCCGGATACTTTACCCCAAAGCCGAATGCCTGGCTGGTTATCGTCAAGTTGCGGAGACGTGTGTTCATAAGATTACGAAAAAGTCTCCACACGAGTAAAAAATCGCAGTTCACGCTTGAAATCGAACTCATTTCCCCGTAACCTATACGAACGTGATTGCATAAGCGTCACATTAGTATCTGTCGGCTCCCGAGTGTTCCTAAACGTTGTGTGCTTGTCGCACCCTTCTGTAGGTCCTAGCAATCGGGGCCCCGTAGTTCGAAAGGGGTCCACCTTTGAGTGAGATTCAGAACTCGTCCATTTTCTCTCTTGACGATGTCAACGAGGAGGAGATGAACAACCTCATCGACGGTACGATTACCGACTTTGATGAGGGCGATCTCGTTAACGGCACTGTCGTTAAGATCGAGCATGACGAGGTGCTCGTTGACATCGGATTCAAGTCCGAGGGCGTTATCCCGGTCCGCGAGCTGTCCATCCGCAAGGACGCTAACCCTGCAGACATCGTTGCACTCGGTGATCCCATCGAGGCTCTGGTTCTCCAGAAGGAGGACAAGGACGGTCGTCTGGTCCTGTCCAAGAAGCGTGCCGAGTACGAGCGTGCTTGGAACCGCATCGAGGAGAAGTTCAACTCCGGCGAGAACGTCGAGGGCGAGGTTATCGAGGTTGTCAAGGGCGGCCTGATCCTCGACATCGGCCTGCGTGGCTTCCTGCCCGCTTCCCTCGTCGACCTCCGTCGTGTCAAGGACCTCACCTCCTACATGGGCACCCGCATCGAGGCTCGCGTCATCGAGATGGACCGCAACCGCAACAACGTCGTCCTCTCCCGTCGCGTCGTGCTCGAGGAGTCCCGTAAGGCCGAGCGCTCCGAGATTCTGTCCAAGCTCAAGTCTGGCATGCGTCTCCAGGGCACCGTTTCCTCCATCGTCGACTTCGGCGCCTTCGTCGACCTCGGCGGTATCGACGGCCTCATCCACATCTCCGAGCTCTCCTGGAACCACGTCAACCATCCTTCTGAGGTTGTCAAGGTCGGCCAGGAGGTCGAGGTCGAGGTTCTCGACGTCGATCTCAACCGCGAGCGCATCTCCCTGGGTCTCAAGCAGACCACCGAGGATCCGTGGCGTGCACTGGTCAAGAAGTACCCCGTCGGCGCTATCGTCGAGGGCACTGTGACCAAGCTTGTCCCGTTCGGCGCTTTCGTCGACCTGGGCGAGGGCATCGAGGGCCTGGTGCACATCTCCGAGATGGCCAACAAGCACGTCGATCAGCCTTCTCAGGTCACCCATGTGGGCGACAAGGTTCAGGTCAAGGTCATGGAGATCGACCTCGACCGTCGTCGTATCTCCCTGTCCATGAAGTCCGCTGCTGAGACTCTGGGTGTCGAGATCGAGGTTACCCCGCTGCCTTCCGAGAAGAAGGACGAGGAGACCGACGCCGAGTAAATCGGTTTGACGATCACTTGTTTTAAGGGATCCGTCCGCAATGGAGGACGGGTCCCTTTTTGCATTTGCTGCTGAGGCGCGCGATGCTACCCGTGCGCAATGCTGCCCGGGTTGTCTGTTTGCTATTGGATTGTCGGTGCGTGAAAAATGCCGACATCCCGCCTCGGGGAGGAGGCGGGAACGCACCGAGTAGACGGAGGGGTGCGGAGCGCGGTCGCGTCTCGACTGACGACGTTGCCCATCGACAACCCTATTGTACTGCATGGCGTGGTTCTTGGTTTATCGTGTCGAACGCTTGTGTTGTGCCATTGCCTGTGGTGACGGTGTGCTACACTCTTGCACTGCTGAGTGGGCCAGACGGTCGCGCGATGTGCTGCTTGCAGCACGCGTGAGGAAAGTCCGGGCTCCAGAGGGCGGGATGCCGGCTAACGGCCGGGCGGAGTGATCCGACGGAAAGCGCCGCAGAAAAGAAGACTCCCACCTGCGCCGCAAGGCGTAAAGGGAAAAGCTGAAACGGTGGTGTAAGAGACCACCAGCGTCGTGGCAACACGGCGGCTTGGCAAGCCCCATCCGGAGCAAGCGCGAATAGGAACGCTATGGGCCGGCCCGGTCCGCGTTCGGGTAGCGTGCGTGGAGCTGCACGGTAACGTGCAGACAAGATAAATGACCGTTCACGACAGAACCCGGCTTATAGGCCCACTCAGCACTTTGTTGACGCTGCGAACCCGTCAGCGCGGCAATCTGCCTTTCAAGCCTTCGGGCATGACCATAAGGTCAATGCCCTCGTCTTTCAAGGCACCTTGCTCGCGCTGACGGGTTCTCGCTGTCGGTGACGGTATCATTGGCGTTCCCGTTCTTGTTGGCAAGGTCAACGGTGCTGTCTTTGCCGTATTATTGAGGCTGTTTGTTGCTGCGCTTTATTCTGTTGAGGGGCTTTGTTGGACAGCTATTTTACTCTGCAATCGAATATTGAGGCTTCGGGCGAGTTTGTGGACCGCAAGAGTCGGTTTATTGCCCAGCTGGTCCATATTGAGTCCGAGGATGAGGCGAATGCCTTTATCGAGATGATTCGCAAGCGTCATTACGACGCTCGACACAATGTTCCCGCGTGGATTTTAGTCGATGGTCGCGAGCGCCAGAGCGATGATGGTGAGCCGAGCCGCACGAGCGGTATGCCGACGCTTGAGGTGTTGCGCGGCGCGGGGCTCAAAAATGTTTGCTGCGTAGTGACGCGCTATTTTGGTGGCACGCTGTTGGGGCCTGGTGGCTTGGTGCGCGCCTATACCGCGGCGACGCAGACGGCGGTGGCGGCTGCTCGGGAGGCTGGACAGATCGTCGAGATGACGAGCGTCGTGCCGGTTGATGTGCATGTGGCCTATCCACAGCATGAGCAGGTGCTTCGCTTGGCCCAGGATTCGAGTGCCAAGGTTTCGGATACCGATTACGCGGATACCGTGACACTTCATTTGGTGTTTAAAGCGGGGGAGCAGGAGCCGTTTTGCGCTAAGATGCGCGAGCTTATGGCGGGGCGTGAGGAGATTGAGGTCGGCGCTCCCGAATTTGCAGAGTTCTAACGGCGACGGCCGGCGCGCTTTGGATCTGTCTCTTATACACATCTCCGAGCCCACGAGACA
>CABSMK010000154.1 GCA_902478825.1 uncultured Collinsella sp. | reverse complement strand
CGGCAGCGCAGCGCTGAATCGCCAGGGACAGAATCTCCTGGGCGGTCTTGTGGCACTCGGCGCGAACCTGCTGCTCGGACTCGCGAATGATCGTGGCAGCCTCGTGGGTGACCTCGCCGCGAACCTTATCGAGGAGCTCCTTGTGGGCGTCCTCACGGGTCAGGTCGGCGATACGCTCGAGCTCGGAGGTCTGCTTGGCGCAGAGCTCCTCAAGCTCGCGGGAGCGCTTCTCGACCTGACCGGCCTGGCTGGACAGCTGGTGCTCACGCTTGTCGAGAGCGTCGTTTCGGCGATCAAGGGACTCCTCGCGCTGCATCACACGGTTCTCGAGCGTACGAATCTCGCTCTTACGCTGCTTATCCTCGGCCTCGGCGGCCTGCTTGTTCTTGATGATCTCCTCTTTAGCCTCGAGCAGAGCCTCTTTTTTGAGGGTCTCGGCCTGACGCTTAGCATCACCGATCAGGGACTCAGCCTGTGCGTGTGCCGACTGGATCTTTTCGTCGGCCTCGTGAAGACTACCCTGCTTGGCGGTGCGCATGTAGGCAATGGCGGCGATGGCACCCAAAACGATGCCAACGAGCGCTGCGATGATAGGCATGCTCACTCCTTTTTATGGATTCGTTACACAACAAAGCGAACCGTCCTTACGAACGGCCCGCGACATTTGAGTAATATGGGCGCAGCTTATGCGGGTCGGATACAGATAAACATATAAACAAACTCATCACAGATGAGCACATATCACAAAGCAAATGACAGTGTTTATCGTACGTTGAACCACAACAACTGTCAAATAAATGGCCCCGGCACGGCGGCTAAAACGCGGTGAACGGCAGGGTCACAAAACGCATACGCCTAAACCGCACATTCCTCGCGTTCGGCATCGAGACGTGCCTTAACGGCATCGGCGGCGATGTGATACGAGAAGCCCTTGCCCATCAAAAACCGAACCAGTTTTTCGAATCCGCGCGTCTCTGGAACACGCCGCTTGGCGAGCAGGGCTGACGCACGCGCCAAATCGTCTTCGACGGCAAAATAATCCTCGGGATAACCGGGAATGTCATCGAGCACGACATGACGGCGCTTGAGCTCGGTCTCGATTTTGCGCTGTCCCCAACCGCGCCGCTTGCGCTCCTCGATAAAGTACGAGCAAAAGCGGTTGTCGTCTAAAAAGTGATACTCGGTGGCGCGCTCGACGGCGAAATCGATCGCGGGCTGGTGAAAGCCGTAGCGAGCCAGCTTGTCACGGACCTCACCCGTCGCATGGTCGCGGCGCGATAACATCTCGGTCACCATGGTAAGTGCACATTTACGCTCAATGAGCTGCACCGCCTCACGGAAGTTGTCCCAATCACAGGGAAGATCGGGGCGGTTTTTGACATACAGCCACGCGACCCGCACGGGAATCCAAATGGACCGCTCAAAACCGCCCTCAAGCTCACAATCGATATGTGCGCAAGGCTTTTTGGACGCATACCCGCTCGAGAACGAGGAGGCCGCCTTCTTATCGGGAAAGACGACCGTGGCCTCGGTCACCGTATACGACATGAGCGTAACCGCTACTCGTCGTCATCATCGAGCATGGCGGAACCATCGATGGCGTAAAGCTCGTCAAACTCCTCAGGCGCAGGCTGATCGGTCAGCTCGACCTCGGACGGAGCATCGTCATCAAACTCAAGTCCACAGGCAAGGCGGACCTTATGCTCAATCTCGTCGGCACAATCGGGGTGTTCGCGCAGGAACGCCTTGGCGGCCTCGCGACCGTTGCCGAGCTTATCCTCGCCATAGGCAAACCAGGAGCCCATCTTCTTGCAAATGCCGCACTCGACAGCCATGTCCAGAATCGAGCCCTCCTTAGAGATGCCCGTACCGTACATGATGTCGAACTCAGCAGAACGGAACGGAGCTGCCACCTTGTTCTTAACGACCTTGGCGCGCACGCGGTTACCGATAACCTCGTCCTTAAGCTTAATGCTGTCGATGCGGCGAATGTCGATACGCACCGAAGAGAAGAACTTAAGGGCGCGGCCGCCCGTCGTGGTCTCGGGGTTGCCGAACATGACGCCGATCTTCTCACGCAGCTGGTTAATGAAGATGCACGTCGTGTTGGACTTGGACAGCGAGCCGGCGAGCTTGCGGAGCGCCTGGCTCATCAGGCGAGCCTGAAGACCGACCGTAGTGTCGCCGATTTCTCCCTCGATCTCGGCACGCGGGGTCAGCGCGGCGACGGAGTCGACGACGATAGCATCGATGGCGCCGGAACGCACGAGCATGTCAACAATCTCGAGCGCCTGCTCACCCGTATCGGGCTGGGAAATCAGTACCTCGTCGATATCCACGCCAATGCGCGCGGCATACGTGGGATCAAGCGCGTGCTCGGCATCGATAAATGCCACAACGCCACCCATTGCCTGGGCCTCGGCCAGGATCTCGAGCGAAAGCGTCGTCTTACCGGAGGACTCAGGACCGTAAATCTCGACGATACGGCCGCGCGGCACGCCGCCGATACCCAGCGCGGCATCGAGGGCCAGGGCGCCCGTGGGAATGGCCTCGACCTCGAGCTCGGGGCCACCGTCGCCGTACCTCATGATGGAACCCTGGCCGAATTTCTTCTCGATCTCGGCCTTGGTGGTGGCGATCATCTCATCGCGCTCTTTACCCGTCGTGCGAGCATGAACGGTACGTACGGGACCTGAATTCTTGGCCATGAATAGCCCTCCTCTTAACAACCTGCATCGATAATAAACGAACGGCTGTTCGTGGTCAACCGTTCAGGCCAATCATATGCAGGCGGTCTTTCCAAAACCCAACCAAACGCCGACCAAACACTGACCAAATACTTGACCACAAAGGACCAAATATGAACAAGGCAGGCAAAAATACATCTACAACCAGCACAAACGCTAAATTTGTCAGAGGTCCCTATCTCCACAATTAAGGGGCCCTAAGGCCCCTTAAAACATGTCTATTCCATAGAGTTGAGCACAAGGGCAATGCGCCCCAATGCCTCCGCGACCGCATGGGCACGAACACACGAACGGTCGCCCTCATAGTGGCAGCGCACAGAGTCCACGACCGGCACGCCCCCATCGGCGGAACGATGCGCCCAGCCAATATAGAAAGTGCCCGCCGGATCGTCCTCAGTGCCACCGCCGGGGCCGGCATAACCCGTTGCGCTCACTGCAATATCGCTCTGGTACAGCTCCAGCGAACCCACCGCCATCTCGCGCGCGGTCTGATGCGACACCGCGGTATAGCGGTCGAGCGTCTCCTGCTCAACACCAAGAACACGATGCTTAATCTCATCGCAATAGGTCACCGCACCGCCACGCAGCACCGCCGAGGCGCCCGGGATATCGGCAATCGTCGAGGCGATCATACCCGCCGTCAGCGACTCAGCCGTCGAAACCGTCACGCCCCGAGCGCTCGCGCGCTCGACAATATCACGCGCCAGCTCCTCGTTATGTGCGGAAATCTGCTCAAAAGAGTCCGTCATACCCACCAGGACCTAGACCGAAAAGACGATCTTGCGGCAGTTCCAGAAGTACTGGGCGCCCGAGATAACGGTCAGGACAACGGCAACGGCGTACAGGAAGCGCGACACCGAGTAGATGCCGAGCGTCAGCGCCACCGGGCCAAGGTGCAAGCCGGCCATAGCAAAAACGCACAGGTAACCGCAAATGGAGACCATCGTGGTTGCCGTCTTGTACTTGCCGAGCTTATCGGCCGCAACGACCACACCGGCCGCACTCGCGACCATGCGAAGGGCGCTCACCAGCAGCTCGCGGAACAGGATAATGAACACGGACCACACGGTCACCGCGCCAAAATCCAAGAACAGCAGCAGGGCCGAGAACACGAGCAGCTTATCGGCGATGGGGTCCAAGAATTTACCGAAGTCGGTGATCTCGTTGCGCGAACGCGCCAGATAACCGTCGACCTTATCGGTGCACGACAGGATCACATACAGAATGAAGGCAGCGGCGGCGAGCGGGCCGTCGAAGGTGCTCCAATCCGTACCGGCAACACT
>CABSMK010000153.1 GCA_902478825.1 uncultured Collinsella sp. | reverse complement strand
TCTCTATTCGTCGGCAGCGTCAGATGTGTATAAGAGACAGGGGTGGCTTGTGCGGTGGGTGCGGCGCGGCCGCGCTTGGCCAACGGTGCCTTGGCACATCCTTGGCAGCTTGCCCTAGAGCTTGTGGTGGCGCTCTTCTTTGCGCTCCTCGGCTGCCTGCTCCTCCTGCTTAAAAGCGGGGTCGTCGGGGGTGACGAGCTCGTCCTCGTGCGTGCGCTTGTTGTAATGGTGGCGCAGCACGGGCTCAAACAGATGCAGATGCTTGGCAAAGGCCGCCGAGCCAATGGCGAGCACGGTAAAGATGAGCACACGCATGGGCACCTCGACCTGGTTAATCGCGGCGGCGCCGGCCGAAAGCATGATGCACCAGGCATAGATGAGCAGCACGGCCTGTTTTTGGTTGTAGCCTTCTTGGATCAGGCGGTGGTGGATGTGGCCCTTGTCGGCCTGCCCGATGCTAATGTGGGCGCGCTTGCGGCGCACGATGGCGCTAAACGTGTCGATGATAGGCACGCCGGCAACGATGAGCGGGATGATAAGCGAGGTGAGTGCGGCGGTGCGGCTCACGTTGAGCAGCGAGATGGAGCCCAGCGCAAAGCCCAGAAGCAGCGACCCCGAGTCGCCCAAGAAGATGCTTGCGGGGTTGAAGTTGTAGCGCAAAAAGGCCAGACAGGCGCCAAAGAGCGCAATGGAGAGCGCGGCGGCGTCGATGCGGCCCGAGAGAACGGCCATCGAAAACATGGTGAACGAGGCGATGCCGCAGATGCCCGTGGCCAAGCCGTCGAGGCCGTCGATGAGGTTAATGATGTTGGTGAATGCCACCAGATAGATTACGGTGATGGGGTAGGCGAGCCATCCGAGCATGATCTCGCCGGGAGCAAACGGGTTGACGATGACGCCGATTTTTAGGCCGCCCATGCAGGCGATAAGCGCGGCGAGGACCTGTCCGGCCAGCTTTTGCTTGGGCGTGAGCTGGAAGACGTCGTCGATAGCGCCGGTCGCAAAGATGACGGTAAAGGAGAGCGCCAGCATGGGATAGCTAATGTGAAGGCGCGGGTGCGGCACCAGGACGGGTGGCCAGCCTAGGTACCAGGTGCCTAGGATTTGCACAGTGCAGGCGACGACCAGGCCCAAAAACACCGCCGTTCCGCCCAAACGCGGGATGGGCTTGGTGTTGATGCGGCGCTTAGAAGGATAGTCGACGGCATCGAGCTTAATTGCCAAGCGCTTGACCAGGGGCACCGCGAGGAAGGTCGTGATAAAGGCCGCCGCTGCCACGCATAGGTACGGTATGTAGCTCGGGGATGAAGCCATGAATCTAAAAACCGCCAAGCGTCGAAGGAAAAGGTCAGAAGAACGCCATGCGCAAAGGGCATAGCCGAACCATAATACTCGACCAAGGGGGGTACATGGAATTGCACGCAGCGATAATCACGCGCTTACCAGATATTGGGATGTTGTCGATGGCTTGTCGGGATGCCGGCGGGGATCCATATGGACTGTAATGGTGATTTTCGGCAAAAGAAAACCACCCCCCACGTTACGAAAATGAACCCACCTAAAACAGGTGGGTGCCCTCATCGACTGTTCCAGCGTCCTTAACAACGAAGGATACCTGTACTAGGTACGACTGTGTGGGCTCCCTAAATAAACGCGACGGTTCACCCAGTTGCTCCGCGGGGGGCGGAATACCTACATCATAAAGCGGCACTTTATCGATTCCAGTCTTGACATTACAAAAATCGTGTCGGACGATTACGGCGCCTTGGGCTCGAGCCGTCTGTGGGGTTGATCCCTTTACGTTTGAGCTGCTGAATCGTTGTTTTGGAGCATGGTTTTATGCCGACGTCGTTGACCGAACTTTTTTCGCCCGCCTGCCATTTGTGTCCGCGCCGTTGCGGTGCGGCGCGCGATGAGGGCGCGCACGGCGTCTGCGGTGCTAACGACACGCTCAAGGTGGCCCGCGCCGCGCTTCATATGTGGGAGGAGCCGCCTATCTCGGGCGAGGCCGGTTCGGGCACGATCTTCTTTAGCGGCTGCTCGCTCAAATGTATCTACTGCCAGAACCACGAGATCTCGACCGGCAATTTTGGCCTTGAGATTTCGCCTGAGCGCCTGGTCGAGATTATGCTGGAACTGCAGGACCAGGGTGCCAACAACATCAATTTGGTGACGGCGACGCACTATGCGCACCTGTTGCCGGCTGCGATTGCCGCGGCACGGGCGCGCGGACTGGTTATCCCAATCGTCTACAACACGAGTGGTTACGAGCGCGCGAGTGCCGTGGCGGCGCTGGGCGACCTGGTCGATGTGTGGCTCACCGACTTTAAATATGCCGATGCCGGGCTTGCGCAGTCGCTCTCCCATATAAAGGATTACCCGCGTGTGGCCGTGTCGGGTCTGGCCCAGATGGCGCGCGAGATCGAGCGCCGCGGGGGAGAGTTGGTGGACGAGGACGGGCTTATGAAGCGTGGCATGATCGTGCGTCACCTGGTGCTTCCGGGGCATTCAGACGATTCGTGTCGCGTGCTGGACCTGGTGTGGCAGACGGTGGGCGACGTGCCGATCTCAGTTATGAACCAGTACACGCCCAATGCGCTCATGCGCGAGCAGGGCGGCGAGTTGGCGCGCGCTGTGACGCGTGAGGAGTACGAGCAGGTGCTCGACCATGCCGACGACCTGGGTTTTACGACGATGTTCTGGCAAGAGGGCGGCGCGGTAGACGAGAGCTTCACCCCGGCCTTCGACACCACCGGTGTTCTTACCAGCGCAAAGTAGTGCGTTCGTCGATGATTTTTCTGGGACGGGGATAAAAAATCATCGGGAGTAGTGCCTGCTCGAAAAGTAGTCAAATAAGCCCCGTCCTAAAAAGACTGGGTATTGGGCGTTGACAGTTGGCGAGCCGTAGGTAAAATATCGACTTGTCCTGGGGACGTAGCTCAGTTGGGAGAGCGCTGCCGTCGCATGGCAGAGGCCGAGGGTTCGACTCCCTTCGTCTCCACCCTTGGATTTGATAAGCCGCTGACATTGTGTCGGCGGCTTTTTTTAAAAGAAAGGGCTATACCATGGCCGAGCTTGAGTCCCAACCATTGTCCGACGAGGAGCGCGCTGAGTTGGAAGAGCTCCGCGCTGAGAAGGCCCGCCGCGAGGCTCGGGAAGAGGCCCGTCGCGAGCGTGAGGAGCTGGCTGCCCTGCGCGCCGAGCGTGCGAAGGCCGAGGAGGTCGCCTTGAACGCCGCATCCGAGCGCAAGCCCGCGCCCGCACCCAAGCCCGCTGCTGCGAAGCCTGCACCTGCCGCGCCCAAACCTCAGCCTAAAAAGGCCGCTCGTCCCAAGTCCGTCGAGCCCAAGCCGAGCCGTGACGAGATGACCTTTGCCCAGCGCATGGTTACCTCCAAGGAACCTACGGGCGAGAACGAGATTCCTGGCATGGCGCCGGCTCAAAAAATCATCATTGTCCTTGCCCTCATCGCGTTTGTCATCTTTATGGGCTACACGATCCTGACCAGCATGGGCCTGCTCTAACCGATTTGCATCGGGCTCCATGCCCGCACGTCCGCCTCGCCCAACCCTCAACCTCTGCACAACACATCCGAAAGGTCGCCCCATGGCTTTGACCGATATCTCTCATCCCACCGACATCGCAATGCTCACCGATCTGTACGAACTCACTATGGCCCAGGGCCTGTGGGAGAGCGGCAAGGCCAATGAGCAGGGTTGTTTTACCGCGTTTTACCGCGACCATCCCTTTGGCAGCGCCTATGCCGTCATGTGCGGCACCGCCGAGCTGCCCGAGCTAGTCGAGAATCTGCGCTTTACGCCCGAGGATATCGACTACCTCGCATCGCTTGAGGCCCCGGCCGGCGGCGCGATGTTCAAGTCCGCATTCCTCGACTACCTGCGCGATTTTCGTGCGCATGTAAATATCGACGCCGTCCCCGAGGGCGAGCTCGTCTTTCCACGCGAGCCCATGGTGCGCGTCACCGGTCCTGCGCTCGAGTGCCAGCTGCTCGAGACGGCGCTGCTCAACATCGTCGGGTTCCAGACAC
>CABSMK010000152.1 GCA_902478825.1 uncultured Collinsella sp. | reverse complement strand
GGAGATGTGTATAAGAGACAGGTTCCAGGTCTCCTGGTCGCCGTAGCTGCCGGTGAGCTTTTCCCACGCATCCACGTAGTTGCGGAAGTCTGCCATGACCAGGTCGGGGTCGTTGTTGTTCATGAGCTCGTTGTAGATGCTCTCGAAGTTGCCCGAAAGCCCGGCAAACGTGTTGTCCTTGAGCTCGTCCATCACGCGGCCCAGACGCTCGCGATCGTTGTTGAGCGTATCCCACGCAAAGTAGCTGTTCGATGCCCAGAGCTGCTCGACCTCGGGAGCGGTCAGGCCAAAGATGGTCTCGTTCTCGCGGCCGGCCAGGTCGGCGATCTCGATGTTGGCGCCGTCGAGGGTGCCCAGCGTAATGGCGCCGTTCATCATGAGCTTCATGTTGGACGTGCCCGAGGCCTCCTTGCCGGCCGTGGAGATCTGTTCCGAGATCTCGGCGGCAGGGTAGATGAGCTGGGCGTTGCTCACGCGGAAGTTGGGGATAAAGCAAACCTTCATGACCTCGTTGACGCGGGCATCGTTGTTGATGACCTCGGCCACGGAGTTAATGAGGCGGATGGTCTCCTTGGCAAAGGTGTAGCTCGAGGCAGCCTTGCCGCTAAAGATGAAGGTCGTCGGCGTCACGTGGAAGTTGGGATCGGCGATGCGACGGTTGTAGATGTCCATCACCTTCATGATGTTCATGAGCTGGCGCTTGTAGGCATGGAAGCGCTTAACCTGAACATCGAAAACGGTGTTGGGGTCAATGACCAGACCAGTCTCGGCCTTAACGTAGGCGGCAAGGCGCTCCTTGTTGGCGCGCTTGGAGGCACCCACGGCCTTCAGGAACTCGGTATCGTTCTGGAACTCTTTGAGTTTCTCCAGCTCAAAGGCGTTCTTCAGCCAGCCGTCGCCAATGGCCTCGGTCACGAGCTTGGCGTAGGTGGGGTTGGCCTCGGCAAAGAAGCGACGGTGCGAGATGCCGTTGGTCTTGTTGTTGAACTTCTCGGGCGTCAAGGCATAGAAGTCCTTGAGCACGATGTTCTTGATGATGTCGGAGTGGATCTTGGCCACGCCGTTGACGCTGTGGCTGCAGATTACGGACAGGTTGGCCATGCGAATCTCGCCGTCCCACAGGATGGCGGTCTGGCGCAGACGCTCCTGCCAGCCCTCCTGGGTGGTGTCGAACGACTCGTGCCAACGACGGCTGATCTCGTCGATGATCTGGTACACGCGGGGGAGGAGCTTGGAGAACGTGCCGATGGGCCACTTCTCCAGAGCCTCGGGCAGAATGGTGTGGTTGGTGTAACTCACGACCTGCGTCACGATGTTCCAGGCGTCGTCCCACTCGAGCTTCTTCTCGTCAATCAGGATGCGCATGAGTTCGGGGCCGCACATGGCGGGGTGCGTGTCGTTGGTGTGGATGGCCACAAACTGCGGCAGCAGCTCCCAGTTCTCGCCGTGCTCCTTCTCAAAGGTGTCGAGCAGGCTGTAGATGCCGGCCGAGACAAACAGGTATTCCTGCTTCAAGCGCAGCAGACGGCCGTGCTCGCCGGCATCGTTGGGGTAGAGGATGGCGCTGATGGCCTCGGCCTCGGCGCGCTCGGCGTCGGCCAGGGCATAGTCGCCGCGGTTGAAGGCCTCCAGGTCAAAGTGCTCCTCGACCGGCTCGGCGGCCCAGACGCGCAGCTTGTTGACGGTCTCGCCGGCATAGCCAACAACGGGGATGTCATAGGGGACGGCCAGGATGTCCTGCGTGTCCACCGTGCGGTAGAACGTGCGGCCGTTCTCCTCAAAGCCCTCAACATGGCCACCAAACTTGATGGTCACGGCCTTGTCCTGACGGCGGACCTCCCAGGGATAGCCGTGGGTGAGCCACTCGTCGGTGGCCTCGACCTGGCTGCCGTTAACGATTTCCTGCTTAAACAGGCCGTAGCGGTAGCGCATGCCGTTGCCGTAGCCGGCAATACCCTCGGCTGCCATGGAATCCAGGAAGCATGCGGCCAGACGGCCCAAGCCACCGTTGCCCAGAGCCGGATCGGGCTCCTGGTTCTCGATGACGGACAGGTCGAAGCCCATGTCGTCGAGCGCCTCGGCGACCATGTCGCGCACGCCAAAGTTGAGCAGGTAGTTGTCGAGCAGGCGGCCGATCAAAAACTCGATCGAGAAGTAGTACACGCGCTTCTTGCCCTCGGCGGTGGCGCGGGCGTCGCTCTTGGTGGCAACGGTACGGGCCTTCTCGGCCACGAGCTTGGCCAGGGCGTTAAAGCGGTCGAGGTCGCTGGCGGCCTCGACGCTCTTGCCGCTGATGCTCATGACGGCATCGCGATAGAGCTCGGTAAACTCCTGTTTGTTGTCGAAGATCTTATTCATACGTTCCTTTCCCCCGGGGATGTTTCTCCCGGAACGGTTATGACTTGTATCCTACGCCTCGGCGAGGCGGGTAGTTACAGCTGTAACGGCTTTGTTACGCATCCTTGCCAGATGCTTTAACAGCGCCTGCCTTAGCCTTGGGAGCAGCCTTTTTATTGGTTGCCTTCTTGGCCTTGGGCTTAGCCGTAGCCTTGGCAGCGGGCTTGGCGGTCTTCGCCTTAACCGGAGCCTTCTTAGCAGCCGCGGCCTTGGGCTTCACCGAGGACGTGCGCTTATGTGCCGCCTTCTTGGGCTTCTCGACCACCGGCGGCTTGTAGCTGCTGGGACCGCGGCGTTTGAGCACCACGCCTGCCAGGCCGGGCACCTTCATCTCGATGGAGTCCATCTGCCCGTTCCAGGGATAGGGCTCGCTCGAGCAGGTGTAGGGTTCCTCGCCGGCGTATCCGCTGCCGCCAAACTCGGGACGGTCGGAGTCAAAGATGACCTCCCAATCGCCCTCGCGCGGCACGCCCACGCGGAAGCTCTCATAGCTCGCCGGGTCAAAGTTGATCAGGATCACCAGGTCGTCATCGACGTCCTCGCCCTGACGGACAAAGCTCACGATGGACTGCTTGGAGTTGTCCGCGTCGATCCAGGTAAAGCCATCGTCGGTGTAGCCGCGCTCGTACAGGGCGGGCTCGGCGGTATACAGGTGGTTAAGCGCCTTGATAAACGCCTGATGATGACGGTGGGTCTCGTACTCCTCGGTCAAGAACCACTGAATGGACTCGTAGTAGCGCCATTCAATAAACTGGCCGATCTCGTTGCCCATAAAGTTGAGCTTGGCACCGGGGTGCGTCATCTGGTAGAAGGCCAGCGTGCGCAGGCCGGCAAACTGGCGCCACCAGTCGCCCGGCATACGGCCGATGAGCGAGCACTTGCCGTGCACGACTTCGTCGTGGCTCAGCGGACAGATAAAGTTCTCGGTAAAGGCATACATGATGGAGAACGTGAGCAGGCCGTGGTTGCCGGGGCGCCACGGAAAATCGGTCTGCATGTAGTGCAGGGTGTCGTTCATCCAGCCCATGTCCCACTTGTAGTGGAAGCCCAGGCCGCCGTCCTGCGGCGGGTAGGTCACGAGCGGCCACGCGGTGGACTCCTCGGCCATCATCATCACGTCGGGGTAGTGCGCCTCTACAGCGCAATTAACTTGACGGATAAACGCGCTGGCGTCCAGGTCCTCCTCGGTACCGTACTTGTTGAACTTCTTTTGGCCGGGATCGTCAATGCCAAAGTTGAGGTACAGCATGCTGGACACGCCGTCCATGCGAATGCCGTCCACGTGGAAGTTCTCGAGCCAGTACAGCACGTTGGAGACCAGGAAGGAGCGGACCTCGCCGCGGGCGAAGTCGAACTTGTGCGTGCCCCAGTTGGGGTGAATCTCGTGCTCAAACAGCATGTGGCCGTTAAAGGTGGCAAGGCCATGGGAGTCGGCGCAAAACCCGCCGGGTACCCAGTCCATAATCACGCCGATGCCCGCCTCGTGGCATGCATCGATAAAGTGCATGAGCTGCTGCGGGTTGCCGTAGCGCGACGTGGCGGCATAGTAGCCGGTCGTCTGGTAGCCCCAGGAGCCGTCGAAAGGGTGCTCCATGAGCGGCATAACCTCGATATCTGTCTCTTATACACATCTCCGAGCCCACGAGACATGCGCAGATCTCG
>CABSMK010000151.1 GCA_902478825.1 uncultured Collinsella sp. | reverse complement strand
ATGTGTATAAGAGACAGACACTTGGCCGTACGCACGAACGTCCTCGGCAACCAACTCGACAAGCTCCTGGGCCAGCTCATCAGCCTGGGTAAACGCGCGCGTCAGGTCATCCGCACGATCAGCAAGCGCGGGATTGGTCGCACCGTAGCGGGCAACCATTCCGCACAGCGAGGCGCCCAGCGCGCCCACAAAAGCGCTCGCGCTGCCACCACCGGGAACCGGCTCGCGCGCGGCCAGCGCCTCGGCAAACCCGCGGCAGGTCTTGTCCATCATCTCTTGGCTCATACGCATGCACCTTCAAGTCATATACATCGGTCGGGCGGCAACCACCGACCGACCGCATCGATCACATAATGGTGCATAGTCTAGCCCATAAGTACATAAGCGTCAGCGCACCTGGTCATCGCGGATTTCTATGACGAACGATAGGCGTCGGCACCGCAAACATGGGACACATGGTTCACCTTTCGGGACTTCCGGACGTCACAAACTGGGACATATCTATAAACAAGGAACCTATTGGGGCAATGCCCGCGTACACGCGCCCCTTTAAAACACCGGGCGCCCAACCCCGGGGAGGGCCGACAGCATCGGCTCTCCCCTCTTTTGCGACCGCACATATTGCCACTTGTCGGCGCAATTCCAGCCCCCAGAATGGGACACATGGCCCACCCTAGTGAGCCGTCCACGCGTACAGTAAAGGCAGGTAATCCGTGGGCGGTTACAGATCGAGGAGGACACGACCATGAAAAAGAAGGCCTTTGCGATTCTCACCCTCTGCATAAGCCTCTTTGCCGCAGTTGCCCTGGTGGGCTGCGGTGGCAGCGGCGGCGCTACCGGAAGTCGCGGTGGCGGTGGAGCAGAAAAGCCAGCCGTGGATATGAGGACCGACTTCATTTGGTTTAAGGTCGAGGTCCCCGAGGGCGTCGAGATCACCGACGTCGCAGGCGACACGGCCGACAGGGCCCAGTTTAAGTTCACCGAGAGCGAGCACGCCAGCGATCGCTTCATCCCTGTCTTCGACTCTGACAAGAACGCCGACGAGCTGTTCGACTACGAGGCAAAGTGGAAGGCCAACTCCGGATGGACCGAGGGCGATTCCGTTAAGTACAACGGCAAGACCTGGCGCAGTGCCTACTTCACGCACTCGGGCGGCGTAACGACCGAATACTTCACCGACGTTGACGGGGGCAGTGTGTATGTGCGTATCGACAACGTCGAGGAGCACAAGGACGCCGTCGAGACCATGATGAAGTCTCTGGAATTTGCCGACGACATCGCCGAGGCCAAGACCGAGGCCATGGACGTCAAGCTCGACGATATCGAGATCAAGCGCTAAGCGACTGGCGAGCGCAACGGGAAACACGGTCGCAGTGCAAACAAGCGACGGTACCCCAGCGCTTCGTACCCAGGGAGGGCCGGTAAACCGACCCTCCCTTTCTTATGCCTGTAGCCGACGAACGCGAGGATGCCGGACGCCGGAACCGCCCCAAATGTGGCAACAGTACGAAAACGACAAACACCCCAACACGTCCGCCCACCGATTTATTGCGCCGCGCAGACAATTAAACCAGCATCTTTAAACATCTGGGCAGTATAGTGACCAAAACTATCGCATAACCGCACCCTGCGAACGGAGGAGTTATGACCGAACACCACGCCATCAGCCGTCGAGCATTCACGTTGGGCCTAGGACTCGCAGCATTGTCGCCTTTTGTAAGCCTGCCCGAAACCGCGGGATTGGGCCTTCCCGTGCGCGCGGCATTTGCAGACGACGCTGCCACAGCGTCGGACAGCCTCCACAATTTCGTCATTCGCCTTCGCCCCGCGGGCTATTTTCGCACCGCGAGCGTCAACCAAGACGGCAACGTTCGCGGCAACGTCTGCCACCTGTTTAACGACGGCACGTCCAGCAAGCTCATCCTTGAGAACGTAACGACCAAGAAGGACGATACAAACTGGTACGCCATCCGCACCTTGCTCAATTTCGAAGAGCATAAAAAGACGGGCTACAGCATTTGGTCGGTCGACGACGACTCGGACAAAGATGGAAAGGTCATCCACGTATGGGGCGGCGAGTATGACAACAAGCCCAGCCGCGCTTTTGCGTTCGAGCGTCAATCAAACGGAACCTACATCATCCGAGACCGCACGGTCGAGAAAGAAACCGAGAAAAAAGACATTAAGTACCTAGCAATAGAATCGAACGGCAAAGACCAGGACAACAATAAGATCTGCCATAAGAGTAAGAGCATTCCGTGGGAGCTCGAACTTATCGGTTACGACATGAAAAAGAACGATGCCACGGTTAGCAGCCTCGACTGGATCACGTACAGCAGCTACGTCGACGGACCATGTTGGATGAAATACGTCGACGACGACAAGTTCCTCGACGAGCTGAGCATCCCGGGTACGCACGATTCGGGCACCTGCAGCGTGGACAACGACACTGAGCCCCAATCCTCGCAAGTAAAATGCCAGCAGGATTACATTCCCACGCAGTTGCTCGAAGGAATCCGCTATTTTGATATCCGACTCGGAAAGGGCGATGACCCCGGCATCGACCACGGGATTTTCTACCTACTCAAAAAAGACGGGAACTATCTGCATCTCTCCGATGTCATCGGGTACTTCAAAACATTTTTGAACGAAAACCCGTCAGAAGCGCTCATCATGCTCGCATCGCGCGGCAACGATGAGGCTACCGACGAAAGCATAACGACGGCCTTCGCCAAGGTTATGGCCGATAACCCCAACCTGTTCTACACGTCGAGCCACGTCCCCACGCTGGGCGAGGTGCGCGGAAAGATCGTCCTGCTGCGTCGATTTAGGCTCGCCGGCAACAGTGTAAGCGGCCACACGTGGGGCCTCGACCTTACCGAATGGGATGACAAGATCAAGGCTCACTCCGACAGCGCCACTATGTGTCTCGTCCAAGACGCGCGGGGCTTTGAAGCCGCGGGGGAAACAGGCGACAAAGAGCCCTATTGCACCAAGGTATACGCCCAGGACAAGTACAAACTCACGGGAACCGACAAGCTCAGCTGGGTCGATAATGCGCTGAAGGAAACGTCCGGGCGCACGCGCAACGAGGTAGATGTCGAGGACGATAACGGGGCCAAGGAGAAAGTCCTGGAGCGTTGCTGGTCTATCAACTACACCAGCTGCACGGGCTTGTCGCACGGAGGCAATCCTTTTACCTCGGCACGAGTAGTCAACGAGCATCTGTATAAGAGCCCGTACATCAATCCCAGCGGCATCGAGGATACAAAGTCAGATTACCTCAAGCACATTGGCATCATCGCATCCGACTTTGTTGATGCGGCGCTGGCCCGGAGCATCTATCAGCGCAATTACGATACGGAGCACAAGCAGACGGCTTCGTACTATCTCCCGTACTATCTCCCGACCCGCATGCGCATGACGTACGGCGACTCGCTGAGCGATGCCTCATTCCAGGATGGCAAGACCGTTGGCGAGGGCCGTTTCCGCCTCGTTAACAGCAGCAACGTACTCAACGTGGCCGCTTCTGGCAGTGCGTTTGCCATCGAATACGTGGATGTCGACGCCCTGGGCAACGAGACCGCTACAGGGCTGCAGGGCTCCGTACCCATCGATATCGACCCACGCGCGCTGACGCCCCATTTTGAGGGACTCGAAGGCCTTAAGGCCGGCGAAGACGCGCGCGCCAAGATTGCGGCATCACTCGAGGGCAAGCTCGAAACCGACGCCTGCACCGCCCAGCTCGAGTTTGTGCACGACGCGGACGGCGCTCCGGGCACGGCAATGGCCGAGGGCGAGGCATTTGCCGCGGGGACGTATTGGGTGCGTGCGAAAGGCCTGTTGGGCGACGCGGCGCAAAACTACACGCTCGCCAGCGATGGAGCCGCAAGCTTTACCGTAGCGGCCTCGGGCAGTGCGGGCGGCACCGGCAGCGGCAGCGGCACGGGTTCCAACGCAGGCAGCGCTGATAAGAACGGCAAGGGCAACAAGGGCAAGGGCTCGGGCGGAAAGCTCGCCGACACGGGCGACGGCTCCGGCATTGCCGCCGGGCTCGCCGCTGCCGCCATGGCG
>CABSMK010000150.1 GCA_902478825.1 uncultured Collinsella sp. | reverse complement strand
GTGATCAGGAGACAGCGACTTACTTCTCTTACTCTTATTTACTTTTATTCGATTAAGGAGATCATCATGAGCCAGTTTATCAACAACCCCGAGCACACCTTTGGTTTCGACACCCTGCAGCTTCACGTTGGCCAGGAGAGCGCCGATCCCGCATCCGATTCCCGCGCCGTGCCTATCTACCAGACCACGAGCTATGTGTTCCGCAACTCCCAGCACGCTGCCGACCGCTTTGGCCTTGCCGACGCCGGTAACATCTACGGTCGTCTGACCAATTCCACCCAGGGCGTCTTTGAGGACCGCATCGCCGCGCTCGAGGGTGGCGTTGCTGGCCTCGCCGTCGCCTCTGGTGCCGCCGCCATCACCTATACCCTGCAGGCGCTCGCTCAGGCCGGCGACCATGTGGTGGCCCAGAAGACCATCTACGGCGGTTCCTACAACCTATTGGAGCACACGCTCTCCCAGTTTGGTGTCGAGACTACCTTCGTCGATGCCCACAACCTGGACGAGGTCGAGGGGGCCATCAAGGACAACACCACGGTCATTTACCTCGAGACGCTCGGTAACCCCAACTCCGATATTCCCAACATCGACGCTATCTCCGAGATCGCCAAGAAGCATGGTCTTCCGGTCGTCGTCGATAACACCTTTGGCACCCCGTATCTGTTCCGCCCACTGGAGCATGGTGCCAACATCGTCGTCCACTCCGCAACCAAGTTCATTGGCGGCCACGGCACCTCGCTGGGCGGCGTGATTGTCGATGGCGGCAACTTTGACTGGAAGGCGAGCGGCAAGTATGCGCAGATCGCCAAGCCCAACCCCTCCTACCATGGCGTCTCGTTTGCCGAGGCTGCCGGCCCTGCCGCCTTCGCGACCTATGTCCGCGCCATCCTGCTGCGTGACGAGGGCGCCTGCATTAGCCCGTTCAACGCCTGGATCCTGCTCCAGGGCACCGAGACCCTGTCGCTGCGCGTCGACCGCCATGTCGAGAACACCAAGAAGGTCGTTGAGTTCCTGACCGGTGACAGCCATGTTGCCAAGGTGAACCACCCGAGCCTGCCCGAGCACCCCGACCATGAGCTCTACAAGCAGTATTTCCCCAACGGCGGTGCCTCGATCTTCACCTTCGAGATCAAGGGCGGTCAGGAGGCTGCATGGAAGTTCATCGACCACTTGCAGGTGTTCTCGCTGCTTGCCAACGTGGCCGACGTCAAGTCGCTCGTCGTACACCCGGCTACGACTACGCACTCTCAGCTCTCTGCCGAGGAGCTTGCCGAGCAGAACATCACGCCTTCCACGATCCGTCTTTCCATCGGTACCGAGAACGCCGAGGACATCATTTGGGATCTGAAGCAGGCCTTTGCCGCACTGGACGAGTAGGGCGACTTGTGCAAGGACCCCTTGCGACTCGATAGGTATAACTGTATAAAATGCCTGCTCAAGGCGCCTGTGCGAACAATGGTCGCACAGGCGCCTTTTTTGCATAGAGAGGGTGCAAAAACAGGGTTTTTGGCATGCTTTATGCATTCGAGTTGTGGAAAACTCCTGTTGAGAGGATGTGAGTTTTACGCAATTGACGTGCGCCTTTTGAGTAAAACCGCAGGTCGCGATTTGCTCGGGGTACTATGCAGCGCGATCGAATCACACACAGCTCAAACGCAGCAAAAACGCACTACGGAGGTTTCCAGCTACATGAGGATCGATTCACGAAAACCGAAGGCCGCCGCCCTTTCTGCCACGCTTGCCGTGGCGCTTTTGGTGGGTGCCGGCGTAACCGAGGCCCACGCGGCGACGCTGTCCGACGCGGTTGGGTCCGCGCCCTCCGAGACCACGTTGATGCAGCCCGTCGATTATCGCGGCGACGGTTTTGGCTCCATGCAGGAGTGGAACGCCTCCATGGGGGCCAAGCGCGACTCTTTGGAAGTTCGCGCTCAAATTATCATGAACATGTATGGCGACTATGCCACCGATGACGAGCGCGCCGTGCTTCAAGAATGCATCGACGGTGCGGGTAGCCTGTTGACGATGGGGGAGGTCGACGCCAAGTCGACCGAGCTCGACGAGCTTCGCTCCACGCTTGAGGATGCCAAGCGCGAGGCGCTCGAGGCTGCCGCAGCCGAAGCCGAGGCCGCTGAGGCCGTTCAGGCTTCGTATTACAACGCCGGCTCCGGCTCGTCTTACACGTCCGCTGCGTATTACGCGAACGGCTCGGGCCTGACGCGCTCGAGCGGCGTCAATAACTATAACGGCCGCCGCGAGACTTATTACAGCAGCAACGTGTTGTATCACCACCGCACGGGCGAATGGACGCAGGATTCCGAGGGCTTTTGGCGCGATTCCGATGGCTACTACGTCGTGGCCGCGGGTGATAAAGCTCAGGGCTCCACGTTTACCGGTTCCAAGGGCGAGTGCAAGGTCTATGACTCCGGCTGCGCAGCCGGAACCACCGACTACTACACTGGCTGGTAATTTTTCTGCATCACGGATATTTGGCGGATGGGCGTCTTTACCGAGCTTTAGGGCAACGTAAGGACGCCCGTTCTATGTATGCGTTTGAGCTAACAGAGCCCTTACCGTGGCAGTACGCCGCGCATATGGGCGCGGGGCACACTAAGTCACGAGAAGCAAAGTCTTTCTCGTGGAGGAAGTGGTCCCATGAACGCTCGAGATGTCGCTATTGCCGTCGTTGCCCTTTTGATCGGATGTCTTGGTCCGGCGGTGGCGTTAGCTGCCGGCTTGCAGTCCGCTACGGGCGCCGCTCCTGTGGTTGTGGGCGCCTTGATTGCAGCGGCGCTGCTGGGAAGCGCCGGCGTGCTACTTTGCCGCGATGACGAGGACGAGGTTCCGGAATCGCAAAATAGGCCTCAGTTTTAGCCTCGAGCCAAATGCAACAGGCCTTCGCGAAGACGGAATCCTCGCGAAGGCCTGCCTGCTTGTATTGCGCGCGTCGCGATGCGGCCGAGGCTACCAGCTGCTTTCTATTTCGCGAATCCTCTGGTAGAGCCAATCGTTTTGCGGCACTTGGATATCGTGTTTGACGGCCAGGCGGCAAATGGTGCCCGCGAACTCATCAACCTCGGTTTTGCGCCTTGCGATGCGGTCTTGAGCCATCGAGGGCATACCGGCGGGGTCGATTCCCTCGATGAGGTGCACCATTTGCGTCAGGTCTGCCTCGGTCAGCTCAACGCCCTCGGCGTTGGCGACCGCAAGCGTTTCGCGCATGGCGGAAACAAAGCAGCGACGCTGCTCGGAGCCCGGCTCCGTGGCGCTTCCGTAGGTCCCGCCGTAGGCCATGCAGGTCTGGTTGATGCCGTCGTTGAGCATGAGTTTGGCCCACATGCGGTGCGCAATGTCGCGCTCGACGGTATGGGCGATGCCGCAGCGCGTGTAGAGCCCGTCGATAGCGGCGACGGTCGCGGGGTCCGTGCCGGCCGCCGCGCCAAAGCGGATCTCGCCCGCATTGGTAAAGGTGAGCGCGCCGTTGAGAAACACGGCGTCCATGCCCTGGCAGATACCAAGAACGGTATGCTCCCAGCCAAAGCGTTCGGCAATCTTTTGCTCGCTCGTAATGCCGTTGCACAGCGAGGCGATGAGCGTGTTGGGTCCCACGACGCGCTCCATAGTCTTGAGTGCTTGGTCGAGACCGGTGGTCTTGACTGTCAGGATGACCAGATCGGCGGGCGTCGCCTCGCTGGCACGGACGGACGTGAGATCGCAGGGCTTGCCGTTGACGGTGAGCGCGTCGTTCGCATGACGCTCAAAACGGGCATCATCCATGACGTATTCGACGGCGTCGTTGCCGAGCGCCCGGGCGATCATGCTGCCGTAGAGCAGGCCGACGCCGCCCTTGCCGATAAAGGCGACCTTGTTGATCTGCATGTGAATCATCTCCCCATGTAAAAGGCGCCCGCGTAAGGGGCGCCTGATGGATTGTATGCTGCCAGGGTGATTGGTGGGTGCGCGGGGCGGCTGTTATGAAAAAGAAACTATTGCGCTGTGCGCTTATGCCACAGGGCAGACCGCAAAGACATGCGCGTGGGCATGGGCGACTCCTTTCATCGGGCTTTTTGCTGATGTTAAAGCGGTGC
>CABSMK010000149.1 GCA_902478825.1 uncultured Collinsella sp. | reverse complement strand
CCCTCTCTATTCGTCGGCAGCGTCAGATGTGTATAAGAGACAGACATATTCGCCGTGGACGGGCGCGAGTGGTCCGGCGTTATCTTCCATGGCGTTGAGACGCTCTGCCCACGCGTTCACAGCGCTTACGACGGTGTGATAGACCTCCTTGAGTAACACATCGACGGCGGGAACGTTCTCGTTGAGATCCGAGAGACCGATTGCCGGCAGGCCGCCATCGGGGACCTCTTGGGGCGTGTAGTTCACGTTGACGCCAATGCCGCAGACCGCAAAGGGTTTGCCTTCGTTATCGCGTGCGGCTTCGACCAGAATGCCGCCAAGCTTGCGCCCTCGCGCGACAAGGTCGTTGGGCCATTTGAGGCCAATCTCGTTAGCAAGACCTTGCGCCTCGAGTGCCTCGAGCGCCGCTAGGCCGCTGACGGCGGCAAGACCATAGTACCTTGCAGGATTAACGCATGGACGCAGGACAATCGAAAGCAATAGATTGCCGGCGGTTGAATCCCACTTGTGGCCGCGCCGGCCGCGTCCTGCTGTTTGAGCCCGGGCGGCAAGTCCTGTGCCGTGCGGCGCTCCCTGTTTTCCTGCTTCGAGCAGGTCATCGTTGGTCGATCCTGTTACGTCGACTATCGTTAATTTGGCATCCATAACGGCTGCTACCTCCTTAATGAATAAGTGAATAACGCAAGGGTGTCGAGAGACAGACACAATGTGAAGCCTTTGTCGCATTTGGACAATTTAATGTTAACACGTCAACAACGACTAAAATGCGCTATCCTCTCTTGGTCGATGTAAACACGTCAACAACTCAAAGGAGGTTAGTGATGGGTTTCACGATACTGGGAACAGGCTCGGCGCTTCCCGAGCGCAGCGTTTCCAACGACGAGCTGTCCGAGTTCCTCGATACCTCGGATGAGTGGATTTTTACCCGCACGGGGATCAAGAGCCGCCACGTCTGCACCACCGAGTCACTTGACGACCTTGCTGTGGCAGCGAGCGAGCAAGCGCTCCAGACGTCCGGAATCGATGCGAGCCAGCTGGATCTGATCGTCTGCTCGACAACGACGGGCGATCATCTCGTTCCCGCCGAAGCGTGCGCCGTTGCTGAGCGCCTGGGTGCCACATGTCCAGCCTTCGACGTTTCGGCGGCTTGTGCCGGCTTCGTATTTGCGCTCGATGTCGCCGAGGGCTATATCGCCCGCGGTCGCGTCGAGCACGTGCTGGTCGTTGCCGCCGAGCAGATGACGCGCGCCCTTGACTGGTCAGACCGCGCCACGTGCGTGCTCTTTGGCGACGGCGCGGGCGCTGCGGTCATAAGGGCTGGGGGAGAGAATCCCCTTGCTGTTGAGCTTTCGACGGCGCCCGACGTCGAGACGTTGCGCGTTCCCGGTCTGGTCGGCACCTCGCCGTTTAAGGACTCCGCAGATAGCGCGAGCGTGCTGTCCATGAATGGTCGCCGCGTGTTCAAGTTCGGCGTCAACGCCATCTGCGACACGGTCCATAAGCTTGCGAGCGATGCGGGCATTTCGGTCGAAGACATCGATCATTTTGTATTCCATCAGGCTAACGAACGAATCCTGAGTCAGGCGGTCAAGCGTCTCGGCGTGCCAGACGAGCGCGTGGTTCGAACGCTACGCGAGACCGGCAACATTTCGAGCGCCTGTATTCCCTTTGCGCTTGACCGGCTGGCAAATACCGGCGCGCTGCACGCGGGCGACACCATCGCCCTGGTCGGATTTGGCGCCGGCTTGGATGTAGGTGGCTATCTACTTCGCTGGAAGTAGTTGCACATAGGAAATGAAAACGCCCCTGGGGCACAAACAAAGGAGAACTACCATGGCAGATCAGAAGACCTTCGAGCGCGTTTGCGACGTTATCCGCGAGACCGCTGGCCTTGACGACGTCGAGATGAAGCCTGAGTCCACGCTCGAGGAGATTGGCCTCGACAGCCTGGGCACCGTCGAGATCCTCGTCGCCGTCGAGGACGAGTTTGGCATCCAGCTCGATACCGAGGAGAACCCCAAGACGGTTGGCGAGTTCGCCGATACGGTCGAGGCGGCATTGGAGAAGTAGAGATGCTCAAGACTCCTCTCTGCGAGCTGCTCGGCATCGAAAAGCCCGTGTTCCAGGGCGGCATGGCCTGGATTGCCGATGCTTCGCTTGCCTCGGCCGTGTCCGAGGCCGGCGGGTTGGGAATCATCGCGGCCATGAATGCCGACGCCAACTGGCTGCGCGATCAGATTCACGAGCTGCGCACCAAGACGGATAAGCCTTTTGGCGTGAACGTCATGCTTATGAGCCCGTTTGCCGACGAGGTCGCACAGGTTGTGATCGACGAGCAAGTGCCGGTCGTCGTGACGGGTGCCGGCAATCCCACCAAGTACATGAAGGCTTGGAATGACGTGGGCATCAAGGTCATCCCGGTTGTTGCCTCGGTGGCGCTGGCGCGTCTCGTGGCGCGTCGCGGGGCCACCGCCGTGGTTGCCGAAGGCACCGAATCGGGTGGACATATTGGCGAGACGTCGACGATGGCGCTCGTTCCGCAGGTTGTCGACGCGGTCGATATCCCCGTTGTGGCAGCCGGCGGTATCGCGGATGGCCGCGGGGTGGCGGCCGCCTTTATGCTTGGCGCCGCTGGCGTCCAAGTGGGCACGCGTTTTCTCGTTGCCGATGAGTGTACCGTCTCCGAGCAATACAAAGAGCTGGTGCTCAAGGCGGGAGACACCTCGACGCGTGCGACCGGTCGCTCGACGGGACATCCGGTTCGCGCTCTCAAGAGCCCCTTTACCAACGCGTATGCCAAGAACGAGGCGGCGGGCGCAAGCCCCGAGGAACTCGGGGCCATGGGCACGGGCGCGCTTCGTAAAGCCGCAAAGGACGGTAATTACGAAGAGGGTTCGTATTTGTGCGGACAGATTGCTGGCATGGTCAACGAGCGCCAGAGCGCACGCGAGATCGTCGACGATCTGGTCGATGGCGCCGAGCATGTCCTGAAGGGTGCGTCCGCATGGGTAGCGTAGCGTTTCTGTTTGCCGGTCAGGGTGCCCAGCACCCCGCGATGGGCGTCGACCTCATCGAAGCGTCGTCGGCGGCTGCCGAGGTGTTTGCAATCGCCGATGAGGTGCGCCCGGGGACCAGCGAGCAGTGCCGGAGCGCCTCCAAGGAGGAGCTCTCGCAGACCGAGAACACGCAGCCTTGCGTGTTCGTGCACGACTTGGCTGTCGCCGTCGCCCTGCGCGAGCGCGGCGTGGTGCCTGCCGCCTGTGCGGGATTCTCGCTGGGCGAGGTCGCCGCGCTCACCTTTGCGGGGGCGTTCGATACGCGAGCGGGCTTTGAGCTCGTGTGCGAGCGCGCGGCGCTGATGGCCACGGCTGCCGAGCGCCATCCGGGCGGCATGCGCGCCGTCATCAAGCTCGATGCGGCGCAAGTTGAGGGCCTGGCAAAACAGGCAGGCGAGGACTGCTGGCCGGTCAACTACAACAGCCCCCAGCAGACGGTTGTGGCCGGAGCGCCCGATGCGTTGCAGACCCTCGACGTCCTGGTAAAAGAGGCCGGTGGCCGGGCCATGAAGGTCGCGGTGTCGGGTGCATTCCATAGCCCCTATATGGCCGAGGCGACTGAGGGGCTGGCGACGTATATCCAAGCCGGTCACGCGCCGTCCCCGTTGCTCATTCCTGTTATGGCAAATATGACGGCGGCGCCCTATCCGGTCGACCCACAGGCGGCATCGGAGGTGCTGGCCAACCAGTTGAGTCATGCCGTGCGCTGGGTCGACACGCTGCATGCTCTGCAGGATCAAGGCATCGACACGTTTATTGAGGTCGGTCCCGGCAAAACGCTGTCCGGCTTGGTCAAGCGTACGCTGAGCGACGTTCGTGTGTATTCGTGCGAAACAACCGAGCAGGTAGCAGCTATTGCCGACGAGGTCGCATAGTCCACAGGGCTGTAACCCGAAAGGAATGACATGGGCAACTTGAACAACGGCGCGCTCGAGCGCAACGACTCACGTCGCGTGGCACTGGTCACGGGCGGCTCGCGGGGTATCGGCCGCGCCTGCGCTGTCGGTCTGGCGGAGGACGGCTTTGATAT
>CABSMK010000148.1 GCA_902478825.1 uncultured Collinsella sp. | reverse complement strand
GCTCCGGATGCTCCGCCAGACCCGTGAGCTTGCGAGCCAGCTCCTGCGGGCGGTTCTCGGCAAAATGGCGATACCCCGCCTGGATGGCGGCAACGGTCTCATCGACACCAACGGTCTTGGACACGGCAATGAGGCTCGCGGCGTCGTGGGGACGGCCCGCGCGATCGAGCGCCGCATAAAAACGTTCCAGAATCTGCTCGCGGCGAGCGCGCATCAAGTCCAAATAGTTATCCATTGCCAATCGCCTCCGCTGACAGCCAAACAAGTAGTCCCATGCTAACGCAAGAGCGCGGCCCCGCATGTGCAAGGCCGCGCTCACTTAGGTATTTACAATCTTTCGACGAACGGGGTTACTTACTCCTCGTCGTCCTCGCCATCGTCCTCATCCTCAAGATGATCGAGCAGGTAGCGAAGACCCTCGCTGACCTCGTTAACGGGCACCTTGGCAACGTAGCGTGCATCGACGGCGGGCCTCATGATAACACCCTCGCCCGAAGGCACGCGCATGCTCTCGAGCTCATCCTCATCAGTGCAGGCGATATCACCGGCAGTCATACGCTGTCCGGTCAACAGGAAGGTCAGACGGCAGGCGGCATCGATGGAAATCGAGGCGATGCGATCGAGATAGCGCGATACCATGATGGCGCGGCGCAGGTCGTCATAGTTGCTGTCGTCGTCCATAAAATCGCCCGTGTCCATGCGGTTAAAGGTGCGGAAGAACTTCTCGTAGGCGGCGTGCACTGGCTCGTCCTCGACGGCCAAGTTGCAGATGATGGACATGTCGTTGGTGACGAGCGCAGAAAGCGAAGAGCCCAGCACCTGGTAGACGGCCTCAGCCTCGGCCTCGACCGTGCCGACAAGCTCCTTGGGCAGCGAGATGTCGGCCTTGATCATATGACGCGTGGCGCGGCAAATCTGGCGAACCTTATCGGTCATGCGCTGCAGGTTAAAGTCGACGTAGATGATCGTCTGCAGCAAGCGGAAGTCGGAGGCGACCGGTGACTGCGTGGCAATCAGGTTGTAGCAGACGGCCTCCAGGTTGGCACAGCGTGCGTCAATCGAAAGCGTGCGCTTCTTGGTCTTGGTGGCGAGCTTGCGGTCGTCGGTCACATAGGCCTTCACGGCATCGTGGAAGGCCAGATCGACGGCCTCGTAGATGCTCAGCATCTCGTGACGGGCCTCGATGAGCTGACGGGAAAACAGTTTGCGCATGGTTCACTCCAATCAGTTGGGTGCGGTCATGCCGCCCGCACAGTGAATACGCACCGGACCAGATCCGATCGGCTTGGGACTAGTCGCACCGATCAGCCAAAGCGGCCGGTGATATAGTCTTCCGTCCGCGAGTCCACCGGGCTGGTGAAGATCGCGTCGGTTTGACCATACTCGATGAGCGTAGCGGGCTCGCCGGCAACTTCCTGCAAGAAGAATGCGGTGTAGTCGCTAATGCGAGCTGCCTGCTGCATTGAATGCGTGACGATGATGATCGTCATCTCGGGCGCCAGCTCGGCCATCAGATCCTCGACCTTAGAGACGGACGTGGGGTCGATGGCGGAGCAGGGCTCGTCCATCAGAAGGACATCGGGTTGCACCGCAAGCACGCGCGCGATGCACAGACGCTGCTGCTGACCGCCCGAGAGCGCCAAACCATCCTTGTTGAGCTGATTGGATACCTCTTTCCAGAGGTTGGCGCGCTTGAGCGATTCTTCCACGATGTCATCGAGGTCACTTTTGCTAGTCACGCCCTGCAGACGAGGGCCAAAGGCGACATTCTCGTAGATGGATTTGGGAAACGGGTTGGGCTGCTGAAAGATCATGCCCACGCGACGACGGAGATCGACCGGATCGACGCCCTCGGCATAGATATCATTGCCGTCGAGCGTCATGGTGCCCTCGACGCGCGTACCCTCGATCAGGTCATTCATGCGGTTGATGCAGCGCAAAAACGTCGACTTGCCGCAGCCCGAAGGGCCAATGAAGGAGGTGATGGCGTTTTTGGCGATGTTGAGGTCAAGCCCCGTCAGCGCATGAAAGTCACCGTACCAAAAGTTGAAATCCTTGGCCGTAATGGCCGCTTGCTCCAACGCGGGAGCGGACTGATAAACGGACATGGGACTCCTTAACTAGCGACGCTTGCGCGACAGGAAGCGCGCAAACAGGTTGAAGGCCAAAATGATCACCATCAGCAAGAGCGCGGTGCCGTAGGCTGCGTTCATGTTGATGCCGTCGTTGGCAAGCAGGTACAGGTGAACGGTCATGGGACGACCGGAATCGAGCGGCGAAATAGGTAGATTGATGGCCTGGCCCATGGTGTAGAGCACCACGGCGGTCTCGCCGATGGCACGGCCGATGGCAAGGACGATGCCCGTGGCAATGCGGCCAAAGGCCGAAGGAAGCACGATCTTGGAGACGACCTGCCACTTGGTAGCGCCCAGGCCGTACGCGCCCCAACGGATATAGCGCGGAACGGCGCGAATGGCTTCTTCGGTGGTGCGCATGACGATGGGAAGCATCAAGAGCGCGAGCGCCAGAGCGGCCGAGACCATCGAAAGGCCCAGGCCCATAGCCTCGACAAACAAGGCGTAGCCAAACAGGCCCATAACGATGGAGGGCACCGAGGCCAAAGCGTCAGCAGCGTAGCGAATGAGCTCGACGACCTTGCCCTGCTTGGCGTACTCGGCCAGATAGACGGCTGCCAGCACAGCGATCGGCGTGCAGATAAGCATGGCGAGCGCCGTCACGTAGACGGTCGAGACGATCGTGGGCCAAATTCCGCCCTCGGCGTTGACGCCCTGGGGCCAACCGAAGATAAAGTCGAGCGAGATGTGTGGCAGGCCGTTGATGACCACGTAGGCGATGATAGCGACCAGCACCAGCGTGGTGATGTAGGCAGCGGCACGAAACACGCCAAGCATGATCTTGTTGGACAGGTCCTTGTTGATGCGGCCCTTCTTGCCGTGGGAAAGGGCACGCTTGATGCGCTCGCGCGACGAGGTCGTATCGACCGTCGTGTCAACGGAATCGGACATAGCCTACCCCCTCTTCTTCTTGGAAATCAGACGAACGATACCCACCAGCGTGGCGGAGATGATAAACAGGACCACACCCATGCCGAACAGCGCCGAGCGGTGCAGACCCGAGGAATAGCTCATGTCGAGCGCAATCTGGCTCGTGAGCGTCGAGATGGGGCTCGCAATGCTGTCGGGAATAACCGGGGCGTTACCTACGACCATGAGCACGGCCATGGTCTCGCCGATGGCACGGCCCATACCCAGCACGATGGCATCAACGATACCCAGCTTCGCGGCAGGTAGCACGACCTTATAGATGGTCTGCCACTTTGTGGCGCCCATGGCATACGATGCCTCGCGAATGCCCATGGGAATGGAATTGAGAGCATCGATGGTGAGCGTGGTGATGGTAGGGACGATCATGATGGCGAGCACAAACCACGCCGTCAGCGCACCAAAACCAAGGCCGCCGGTCAGTTGTGCGATAAACGGGCGGATGATGATCATGCCAAAGAAGCCGTAGATGATGGAGGGTATGCCCGCCAGCAGGTCAACGGCGGGGCTGATGAGCTTGCGCACGCGCTTGCTGGCAATCTCGACCAGGTAAACGGCCGTACCCACGCCCAGCGGCACGCCCATGGCGAGCGCACCGACGGTCACCAGACCCGAGCCAGCAAGCAGCGACAAGATGCCGTAGTGGCCCTCGGAAGGCGCCCACGTAAAGCTAAAGAAGTCAGCCAGATCGATGTCAGTAAAGACGGGCAGCGCCGAGTACGTGGTAAAGACAAAAATCAGGATGACGGTAACGACCGCCAAGAACGCGCAGGCAAAGAAGATCCACTGCAGCGCCTTCTCCTTGATATAGGTACTGCGCGATACGAGCGCCAGCTCGCGCTTCTTGGGCGTCTGAACATTCTGCTCAGTCTGGGAGTTTTCCTGTGCTTCCATGCTACTCACTCCCCTTCTCGTCGTTGGTGACGGGAATAAAGCCCGCCTCGCGAATCTGCTTGTCCATCTTTTCGGACGTCACATAGTCGATGTAATCCTGCGCCTGCTGCGAAGGCACACCCTTCACAAAGAAGTAAAGGTCGCGCGAGATGGGATCTGTCTCTTATACACATCTGACGCTGCCGACGAA
>CABSMK010000147.1 GCA_902478825.1 uncultured Collinsella sp. | reverse complement strand
CGGGTGCCCTACCGGGAGTAGCCCCGACGGTTGACAAAACTATAGGAACACCCAACGACTACTTTCCGCGCAACAGCATTGTCGCAGCTGCGTTAAGCAGTGTCGCTCGTTACTCGCCCAGGATTAGCGCTGCGAGCTCGCCCTGGGTGTCCACCACGTAGTCGGCGCCGGCGGCTTCCAGCTCTGCGCGGCCGCGGAAACCCCAGCTGACGCCCGCACTCTTAAGGCCGGCGTTGTGGCCGGTCAGGATATCGACATTGGAATCGCCTACGTAGAGCGTGGTCGCCGGGTCGGCGCCTAGCTCTTCCATCACATGCAGCGTGACGGGTGCTTCGGGCTTGGGCGGAAACGCATCGACACGGCCCTGCACCAGCGCAAAGCGCTCGGAACCAAAATACTTTTCGATAAGCGGAGCCGCCGAGACGTGGTCCTTGTTAGTGAGCACGGCAAGCTGAACGCCCGCGGCGCGCAAGCGGTCGAGCATCTCGATCGTGCCGGCATAGGGAGCGGTGTGGTCTTCCTTGTGCTCGCCGTAGTAAGTCCTAAACTCGGCAAGCGTCTGCTCAAACATGCGGCCGTCGCCTGCGTACTCGGCGGGCATAAAGCGCTCAACCAGCTTGAGCATGCCGTTTCCCACCTTGTAGCGGTACTCGTCAACGGCAAACGTGGGCCAGCCGTGCGCCTCGCAGGTATGGTTGCCGGCGGCCGCCAGGTCCTCGAGCGTGTTGAGAATGGTGCCGTCCAGGTCAAAGATCACATGGGAAAAAGCTGCTGCCATGAAAGCTCCCGTCATTGGGTTTCAAAACGCACCCCATGATACTGGGCATGCGTGCCGGGCATGTTTGGAATCTGAATATCTTTAATAGCCCTGAGCCTTTGTCGTTAGCAAATTCTCGGCAGCTGCTCTCCTACGAGCATGTCGAGGATGCGGGTCGAGCCCCAGCCGGTACGTACGCGCACGGCGGGGCGGGTGCCCTCGGCAAGTGGCAGCACGCGACCGATGACGGCGGCATTCTCGCCGTAGCGGGCGGCGCGCATGGCGGCCAGCGCGGCATCGGCTTGCTCGGCAGGCACGACGGCAACCATCTTGCCCTCGTTTGCCACCTGCAGTACATCGTAGCCGAGCATTTCGCAGGCGGCCTGCACGTCGGGACGCACGGGCACGGCATCTTCGTCGACCTCCATGGCAACACCGCTGGCCTGGGCAAACTCGTTGAGTGTGGACGCCAGGCCACCGCGCGTGGGGTCGCGAAAGCAACGCGTGCCGGGCGCTGCGGCCAAAACGTCGGCAATCAGGTGGTTGAGCGGCGCGGCATCGCTTTCGATGGTGCTCGAAAACGCCAGGCCCTCGCGTTGGCTCATGATGGCGATACCGTGGTCGCCCAGTGTACCCGAGACCAGGATGACATCGCCGGGCTGGCAGTCTGCGCCGCTGAGCGCCACGCCCGCGGGTACCTCGCCCACGCCGGCGGTATTGATATAGACGCCGTCGGCCCCGCCGCGCTCGACCACCTTGGTGTCGCCCGTGATTATGGACACGCCCGCCTCGTGCGCCGTCTCGGCCATCGTCTGCACAATCTGGCGGAGCTTATCCATGGGATAGCCCTCTTCAAGGATAAAGCCGCACGACAGGTAGCGCACGTTGGCGCCCGAGGTCGCGACATCGTTAACGGTTCCGCACACGGCGAGGCGGCCGATGTTGCCACCGGGGAAGAACTGCGGCGAGACTACAAAGCTGTCGGTCGACATGGCGATGCGCCCGCTCGCGGGCAGCGCGGCGACGCCGGCATCGTTGCCTTCGAGCAGCTCGGGCGAACCAAAGGCATCTAAAAAGACCTCATCGATGATGCGCTTCATCATCTGTCCGCCGGAGCCGTGGCCCAACAGGACGGTGCTATCGGTGATGCTATGGGACATATCCAAAACTCCAATCGTGGGAGGTGTCAGTGCGCGGGGGCGTTCGGGCTAGACTCGGTAACGGTAGTACGCCGCGCAGCTGCCTTCGGAACTCACCATGCACGGGCCGACGGGGTGCTCGGGCGTGCAGGTGCGGCCAAAGAGCGGGCAGCTGCTCGGCGTAATGGCTCCGCGCAGCACGTCGCCGCAGCGGCATCCGCGCGGCTCAACCGTCGGCTCAACGGGCACGTCAAAGCGAACGCGGGCATCAAAGCGCGAGAACTCGGGGCGGATGGAAAGGCCCGAGTTGGCAATCGGCCCCAGCCCGCGCCACGTGGTGTCGCATGGCTCAAACACCTGCTCGACCAGCTGGCGCGCCACGGGGTTGCCGTCTGCGTTGACGCCACGGCGGTAGGCGTTGTCAATCGCCGGCCTGTCCTCGACAACCATCTGGACCAGCATGCAGATGCCCTGCAGGATATCGACCGGTTCAAATCCCGTGACCACGCCCGGGGTATTGAATTCGTCGACCAAAAAGCTAAAGGGCGCCAAGCCCGTGATGGTGGCGACGTGTCCCGGCAGGATAAAGCCGTCGATGGCGGTCTCGGGATCGTTAGCGATGGCGCGCAACGCCGGCGGCGTGGTCTTGTGGGCGCAATAGACCGAGAAGTTCAAAAGCCCGCGCGCTTCGGCCTCCAAGATGGCGGCGGCGATGGTGGGCGTTGTGGTCTCAAAGCCCACGCCCATAAAAATAACCGGGCGATCGGGGTTTTGCTCGGCAATGTCGAGTGCATCGAGCGGGGAGTACACAATGCGAATGTCACGCCCTGCCGCCTTTTGTGCAGCGAGCGAGGTGGACGATCCGGGCACGCGCATCATGTCGCCAAAGGTGGTGATGATGGCGCCGTCTATGTTGGCGAGCGCGATTGCGTGGTCGATGTCGCGGTTGGCGGTGACGCAGACGGGGCAGCCCGGGCCGCTCAGCAGCTTGAGCCCGGCCGGCATAATGGAGCGAAAGCCATAGCGCCCGATGCTCACGGTATGCGTGCCGCAGACTTCCATAAGGTTGATGGTGCGGTCGCCGACAAGCTCATGAATGCGCTCGATGAGCTCGCGAGCCAGCTTGGGATCGCGGAATGCCGAGAAATCGATACCGGAGCGCGCCGGCTGCTCGGGCGCCACTAGTAAGCCTCCGCCGGGTTGGTGGTCAGCTGGTCTTCTTCGACCAGCTCGGACATGGCATTAACAAGCTCGAGCGTTTCCTGTGCTTCCTGCTCGTCGACAATCTGGATGCCAAAGCCGGCGTGTACGAGAATATAGTCGCCAACCTGCGCCGTCGGCACGAGTCGCAGCGACACGGGGCGCTCGATGCCCATCATGTCGACGGTGGCCTTGAGGTCGTCGTCGCGTTTGACTACTTTACCGGGAACGGCAAGGCACATATTGTTCCCCTTTTATACGCTTTGCGCTGGACGGGCGCTCAATAATCCATCAGTTGATGGTAGCGCTCGCGGGCGCTGCGGGCAAACGCGCTACACCTGTGAGACGGCGGCTTGCGGGCTGGCCGAACAGCCTACTGCGATGCAACCTGCGCAAGACGAGCGCTTGCGACTGCCGCCTGACCGTAGGCGATGCAGCCGTCATTGACGGGTACGGTGTGGGGGACAAGGACAGTAAGGCCTGCGCTTTTGAGCTCGCGGGCGAGGAGCTGAAGCAGAAGTCGGTTCATGAAGACGCCGCCCGAGAGCGCGACGGTGTCGATGCCCTCGTGCACGCAGATATCGCTGGCGATGCGCGCCGAGGAGCGCGCGACGGAGACATGGAAATCGAGTGCGAGCCTGTCGGCGGGCGCTCCGGCTTCAATTCCTCCCAAAAGTGCCTCAAAGAGTGCTTTCTGGTCCAGAACATAGGGGCCGTCCAGCCACGATGGGCCAGATGCGAAATAGCCGGCGTTGTTGTCGGGAAAATGGGCGATTTCGTTGTCGAGCGCGCGCCAGGCGGCAGCCTCAAGCTCGATGGCGGGTTCGCCCTCGTAGGTTGCCTTGTCGCAGATGCCCAGAATTGCTGCCGCGGCATCAAAGAGACGCCCCATGCTGCTGGTACGCGGGCTGTTGATGCCGCGCTCGATCATGGTGGCTGTCACGCTGCGCGTTTGCTCGTCGAGGCTGTCCAAAAGCCGAGCGGCACCTGGGTGCTCGAGCAGACCGAGCTCTGTCTCTTATACACATCTCCGAGCCCACGAGACATGCGCAGATCTCGT
>CABSMK010000146.1 GCA_902478825.1 uncultured Collinsella sp. | reverse complement strand
CCGCCGTTTGGCCAATCTGCCGTTCAATTTCAAAGGCGCGACCAGAAGGTCAGCGCCTTTTCATTTCACGGCACCTTGGCTCAAACGGCAGGCTCTCGCTGACTTTTGCTCAACCTGTGGGGTCTTCAAATTGTTAGAGCGTTGCTAAGTAATTCTTTGCGTCTTCTACGCTCATTGCTGCGACAGGCGCGTGTGAACAGAGTTTGACATCGTTGGTGACCAGTAAATCTGCTTGGGAGCGCATCGCTGCCGCAATGATTAAATCGTCTTCGTAATCGCTATGGAGATTACGCTGCTTGCTCGCCATCCATATGTCACTCAGGTCGCAGGGTACCGGCGTGGCAAGTTGCGACAACACGTCGAGGCAATCCCATGCAAGTGATGTCGCCGCCACGGCGGCATCTTGGGATAGTGAGCCATGCTCGCGCCGATGCCATGCCTTATGTTCGCTTGAAATCAAATAGAACAGATCTTTGGACGATGTCGCCGCATACAGCAAATCCACCTGCGCCGTGCATGCATCGCGTAAAAACTCAATCGCCACCGAACGACCACGTCGTGAGGGAATGAAGTAATCGAGCCACACGTTGGTGTCAACCAAGATACGCCTTGGAGCCTCACTCATAGAGCCAGCTCATCTCCTCGCCATAGCGATCCGCATAGGCATTCCGTTTGAGCTCTTCGTCGTCCGATGGCTGAGCCCTGACCATATCGATTCCCGACTCACGGCAAGCGGCAGCGAACAGCTTCGACCCCTGATCCATGAGCTCGAGCTTACGTTTGGCGGCCTTTTCGCGCTCGCGCTGTTCCGCCCGGGCACGACTGGGCAGCAGGATATCCTCGAGCGCGCCGGGCCGATCAGCCAGAGATGCCGCAAGTTGCCAGAGCGCACGCACCGCTTGGCTCGGCGTCATACCGGCCCTGGAGAGAGCGGCGTCCCCACTCCTTTTAAGATCGGCATCGAGACGCACGTTGATCTGAGCGGCTGTTGTGGTCATGACCCCTCCTTAATACTTCAAAACTATCATAAAACTCTATGTTAGATACGTAAAGCATGTATAGCATTTATAAGCATTAGCCGTACTCTGTACACAAAAAGCCGCCGAGGCACACTGCACCTCGGCGGCCACATATCACAGATCTAGCTCGGTTTCACCCTTTGCATTCGCCCAGATAAAACCTGCCGAAATCAACATCCCTCTTTGGCAGGTTTTAGAGCTCCGCGCTTTCGGCTCCGTTGATATGGAGGTCGCGCTCGTAGAAGGCGGTGAGGGCGCGGATGGCGTACATCACGTCGCGTACGCCGCCGGTCTCGTAGCTTGAGTGCATGGCCAGCTGCGGCAGGCCCACGTCCACGGCATGCATGCTCGCCTGCATATTGGACAGGTTGCCGAGTGTGGAGCCTCCGGCCATATCGCTCTTGTTGGCGAAGGCCTGTGTGGGTACGTCGGCGTCATCACAGATGGCCTGGAACACCGCGCGGCTAAAGGCATCGGTGCAGTAGTGCTGGTTGGCGGCTTCCTTAATGACAATGCCGCCGTTGAGCACAACCTGATTGCGAGCATCGCACTTCTCGGCGTGGTTGGGGTGCACGGCATGCGCATTGTCGCAGCTCACAAGCATCGAGGCGGCAAGTGCGCGATGGTACGACTCGTCGTCAAAGCCCAGCGATCCGTTGATGCGGCGCAGCGCGTCGGCCAAGAACGTCGACATGGCGCCCTGCTTGGTCTCGGAGCCAACCTCCTCGTTATCAAAGCAGCAAAAGACCGAGATGTCATGCGCATTCTCGGCACCCAAAAATGCCTGCAGCGAGGTGTAAGCGCAGGCCAGGTCGTCGAGCTTGGGCGTCGAGATAAACTCGTCGGCCCAGCCCCAAATGCGCGCATCCTGACGATTGACCAGGAACAGATCGCGACCTAGGATCTGCTCGGGTTCAACGTCCAGTTCGTCAGCGATCAGTACGTCAAAATCTCCCTGTTTAAGCTCGCCGGCGCTGATGAGCGGGCACAGGTCGACGGCTCGGTTGGGAGCAAAGCCCTCGTTAACGCCGCGGTTCATGTGGATGGCAAGGCTCGGAATGATAGCGACCTCGCGCTCGGTAGCAAGCAGGCGGCTCTCGATACGGTCGCCCTCGCGTACCAGCACGCGGCCCGCGAGCGCCAGCGGGCGGTCGAACCAGGTATAGTCGATCATGCCGCCGTAGGCCTCGGTGTTCAGGCGCAGCGTCTCGCCCGCGCCGTCGAGTTCGGGCACGGCCTTGACCTTAAACGTCGGCGAATCGCTGTGCGACGCCGTGAGCTGAAAATGATAGTCACCGGCGACGCCGTCCTCGCCCCACGTCGCGGCCAGGTCCTCGCCCACCTTAAAGGCAACAACGCTCGAGGTGTTGCGCTGCGTGTAATAACGCCCGCCCGGTTCGATGTCCCACGCCGCATTCTCGGGCAGGTAGGTAAAGCCCGCCTCATCGAGCTCGGCCATAATGGTCGCCGCCGTATGGAGCATACTGGGGCATGCCTCGATAAAGTCGATAAGGTCGTTGGCGGCCTCGATATCATCGGCCGTCACATGCGCGCGCTTGGGCGTTTCCTGATCCGTCATGCTCTCCCCTTTCGCTGGGTTGATGGTCCCCTCCAGCATACCCCGCCACGCCAGCGCCGCACTCTTCATTCCGTGCTTAATTCCGCGCCACTCACCAAGTTGAGCCATCATGCCCGCGCTCCTTTTGCGACAATTGCGCTAACAGGACGAGAGGAGCCGTCATGAAGCCACGTAACATTGCCATCACCTGCGGTGTCGCGGGAGTCGCCGTCGGCCTTGCCGCTGCCACCGGTATCGTTTATCACAAGCAAATCAAGTCCGCCGCGTCGCTCAAACGCTTGACCGGCTACGCGGATGGCTATGACCTGTACGCAATCGACATCGCCTACGACTACGATCTCGATCGCATCATCGCCGCTGGCGTGCGCGACGACCAGGCCTACATCGATGCCGTGGTGGCGCAGGTGCTGCCCGGTGTGCCGGCACATGTCCAGGCGCCCCAGTTTGCCTGCAGCGCTTTTGTCGCCGTAGATGCCGAAGGCCGCGTGCGCACCGGTCGCAATTACGACTTTAAGGACGACACCTCGGCGCTGCTGGTGCGCAATCACCCACGCGGCGGCTATGCTTCCATCGGGCTTGCCGCCCTTAACAACCTGGGCGATAACACTCCGCTTGACTCCGTCGCCGGACGCGCCGCGGCACTCATGGGCCCGTTTGCCCAGCTCGACGGTGTTAACGAATGCGGCGTGTCCATTGCCGTACTCACCCTGGATTCCAAGCCCTGTGACCAGGACACGCAACGCCCCGTCATCAATACCTCGCTCGCCATCCGTCTGGTGCTCGACCGTGCCGCCACCACGCAAGAAGCTGTCGACCTGCTTTCCGCCTACGACATGCACGCCATGGCAGGACGCGATTACCACTTCTTTATCAACGACGCCGCCGGTGACGCGCACGTAGTAGAGTGGGATCCGCGCGATCCGGACCGTGCTTTCAAAGCGACTCCCGTACGCCAGGTTACGAATTTCTACGCCTGCTATGGCGACGAAGTGCTGCCCAACCAAAAGAATGGCGAGATGGGCCATGGCAAAGAGCGCGCCGTCGCAATCGCCGATGTCCTTGACGCCCATGTCGGTGCCCAGGACGAAACGATTGTCTGGGAAGCCTTGCGCGCTGCAGCGCAAGAGCCCAATCCGGAAGACATCACCAGCAATACGCAATGGTCGGTCGTCTTTGACAATACCGAACCCGCCGCCGCTATTACGCTGCGCCGCCACTGGGGCGACGTCGACGCCTTCGCACTGTAAGGAGCCAGGCCCGTCGGCCTTACGCTCGCCTGACGTTATTTACATTTCCATACGCTTGAGCTAACACGTTTTACCCCGTATCAACAGTGTGCGGGGGTAAACTTATGCGCATGTTATAACTTGCCCGGAAGGATTCATCATGCTTAGGATCGGTCTTCTTACCAGTGGCGGCGACTGCCAGGCACTCAACGCCACCATGCGCGGCATTGTCAAAACGCTTATGACCAACAGCGAAGAGCCTATCGAGATCTATGGTTTTGAGGACGGCTACCAGGGCCTGTCTCTTATACACATCTCCGAGCCCACGAGACATGCGCAGA
>CABSMK010000145.1 GCA_902478825.1 uncultured Collinsella sp. | reverse complement strand
TGCTTGCCCAAGACGTGTCGGAGCTCAACGAGCTTAACCGTGAACTGGCACATCGTCGCATGGAGTTGCAGCGTCAAAACGAGCTGCTCGCCGCCGACTACGACCTTAAGACGCACCTGGCAGATCAAGAGGCCGAGACCTTGCTGGTTCAAGACGTGGACCAGGCGCTTGCCCGCGCGTTCGAAGGGATGTACGACCTGCTGAGCTCGCTGCCGCCGTTGACCGATGAATCGTCTTCGCACGAGCGTTACCGCATGCTGCAGCGCGCCAAGATGCTCGTCGCCTATTGCAAGCGCAAGGGGTCGCTCACGTTGGCACAGCACGGGGAGAGCGGTTTTGATCGTGACCGCATTCAGCTCATTGCCAACGAGCTCGCAAGCGACCTGCGCACCATCGATATCGATTGCGCCTCGATTATCGCCATACGGCGCCCGATGCACGCCAGTACGGTAAGCGCCCTGTACGACTGCGTGTATGACTTTGCGTTTTTTGCCTACACCACCGACCATCCGGCACTTATGTATCACTTGGGCGACCATGACCGATGCAGTGTCGAGCTGCGCGCCACGCTTTTTTCCAACGATGATGCAGATCTTTCGCAGACGCCCGCTGCGCAAGAGCTCGAAAGCGCTCTGCAAGGGCGCAACGTGGCATACTGCCTTGAGGGCGAGCCCGGCCAGCTGCGCATGATCGTCTTGATGCCGAGGGCGGGTGAGTGACGATGCAGATTTCGCTCATCCTTCCCCAAATCGTTGCGCTCGATGTTGTCTTTGCCCTGGCTGCGTGTCTGCAGACGATTCACGTCCCGCTCATCGCATCGCGCCGCTCGTCCTATAACCGTAAGGTGATTTGTGCCTACGAGGCGAGCCTTGTGCTTCACCTAGTTATTTCGGCGCTCATCTTGTTCGCGTCGTCTGGCTCATATCTGGTGGCGCCGCTTGACGTTTGCGCCAGGGCAATGGGCGGAGCGTTGTGGCTCAATGCCGTGATCTTTGCCTACGGCATGGTGCTTATGGTGCACTATCGTCGCCCCGTCATGCTGGCCGAACTGTTGCTCGTTGCCGCCGTGACACCGCCGGTGGTGCTTGCCATGGGCTCGGCGTGGACCACGGTCCTTATCGCAGAGGGAGCGTTTTTCCTGTTCCGCTCCATTGCGGCGCTCTTGATGGATGTCCGCAACCGCCAGGAGGATATCACCGCGTTCTCGACGATCGAAACCATCAACGTGATTCCCGTGGGCATCCTGTATCTGGACCCGAGGGGCCGTCCGCTGCTCATGAACCGCTGCATGCGAAAAAACCTGGTGGAGCTTCATATGCCCACCGACCTAGGCGATATGAGCGGTACATGGAACGACTTGCGCAAACTCAGCATGCAAATGCCCGAAAGCAGCAGGAACCGTGTGCGGATTAATCTGGACCGCTTTGGTGAGGCGCGGGCGGTGGTCGAGGTTTCTCCCGCCGAGATTCGCTTGTTTGTGCACGATGACGTTATGGTTTCGGGCCGCCTCTTCGAGCGCATTATCGGCCTGGATGTAACAGAGTATGCGCATGCTCATGATCGCCTGGCGCAAGCCAACCACCTGCTTGAGCTTGCGGGCCAAGAGCTCCAAGCCCAGATCGAAGAAGTCAAAAAAGTTGCTGATAATGCGGCCTATCTGCGTATGCGCACTCGCGTGCACGACGTGATCGGGCAGCGCCTGTCCATCCTCCATCGTTATCTGGAGGAGGGGCGCCTGGATGACGAGTCACTCGAGCAGATCGACCCGCTGCTGCGCTCAATCGCTGCCGATCTGCGCAGTGGGGGCGACACCGAACCGACAGAGCAACTGGGCGATATCGTCCATGCCTTTGGCCTAGTGAGCGTGCAGATCGATGTGGAGGGCGAGCTACCAAGCGACGCGCGCGTCGCCGCAGCCTTTCTGCAGATTATCCGCGAGGCCTCGACCAATGCCACCAAGCATGCACAGGCGCATCGGGTCCACGTGCGTCTGTGGCAGGAGACGTCGGAAGACGGTGCTGTTGCGCGGATGACCGTTTCTAACGACGGCGCGCCTGCACCCGTATCGTATCGCGAGGGAACGGGTATCCCAGGTATGAGGCATGTCGCACAGAATCTGGGCGGCAGCCTGGAAGTCCACGCCGCCCCGCCCTTCACGCTTACGGTGTCCATTCCGCTCGCCTCCAACGCCACGGTCCAAAGGAGAAGTTCATGATCCGCGTCCTTATAGTCGAAGACCAGGCCATCCTGCGCGAGAGCCTGGCGCGCTCCGTTGGCGACCAGCCCGATATGACCGTTGTTTCCGCCATTGCCGATGCTTCCGAGGCCTTGGGTGTCGCGCTCAAGGAGCGCCCGGACATGATACTGATGGACGTGTGCACCGAGCACGATTCCAACGGCATCGTGGCGGCGGCGCGCATCAAAGAACAACTGCCCGAGTGCCGCGTCATTATCATGACGGGTATGCCCGAAATCACCTTTGTCGATCAGGCCCGCGAGGCGGGCGTCGATAGCTTTGTGTACAAGAACGTCGGTATCGACGAGCTGTTCGCCGTGATGCGCTCCACGCTGGCGGGCTATTGCACGTTTCCCAAGCCGCCCGAGAGCATTTTTTCGGGCACGGCGGCACTCGACGACGTCGAGCTATCGATTTTGCGCCTTGCCTGCGAGGGCAAGAGCCGTCGCGAGATTGCGGCCGAGCTGTTTATGAGTGAGGGCACCATCAAGCGCCGCATTTCGGAGATCCTGAGCAAGACCGGCTACGACAACATCATGCGTCTTGCCGTGCATGCGGTGACCGAGGGCGGCATCGTCCCCAATATGGAGCGCCCGTAGTCGGTGCGCCGCCCGTGTTCCAACGCCAAAGATAGGCCGCCCGCTGTTTTGCATCTAAAAACGGCGGGCGGCCTGCTTGTATGGGCAGTGCTGTCGGCATAAAGCGGCGGGGCCGCAGGATTATCTCCTGCGGCCCCGCCTGACATGTGCGCGGATGCGTCCGCCAATCCGCGGCTGATGTACGTGCCGTTACGCGATGGTTGCGCTGTAAGAGGCGACGTCCTCGTAGGAATCGGTCAGGTAGGCGTCGATGCCGATGGTCGTGTTGACGAGGTCGTCAAGGCTATCGAGTGTGCCGTTCGAGAACGTGAATTCCTCGGTGGCGTTGGTGCCGGGCATCAGGTGAGCCGAGAACCAGGGTTCCTTCATGGTGCCGTTGACGTTGGTCTTGCCGGAAGGAGCGTAGAAGGTCAGGTCCTTGTCGCTCTTGTTGGTGATGTTGACGACAAAGCCGATGTCGCCCCAGTCGTCCTTGAACTTCTCGGTGATGGTGATGGTGCACAGATCGTCATCGGCGACGGTGACGGCGGGGGAGATTTCGATGCTCTGGACGTCGTCGTCTTCGACGGCCTCATCGATCTCTTCTTCCTTCTCGGCGTTCTCGCGATCCTTCTTCACCGTACCGGACAGGTCCTTGTCGGACTTGGTAAAGACAAGATTGCCGTCATCTTCTTCGAGGATGAGTTTTCCGTCCTTGAGCTTCATGTCATGCGACTCGTCTTCGGCGGTGATGGTTACGGTGGTGGCGTCCTTTGCCTCCCATTTAAGGTCCATGACTTCAAGGAACAGGTCGAGGGCACCTGTACCGTCCTCATCGAGAATCAGAACACAGTGGACACCCCAATCCTCGAGCATCTTCATGTACTCATCGGTGAGCTCTTCGCCGTCCAAGGTTCCACCCGAGAGTTCCCAGCTGCCGACGAAGTTGGCCTTGGGGTCCTTGCCGCCGCCGCTGCAACCCGTCAGGGCAAAGACGAGCGCCAGGACGCATGTCAGAAATGCGAGTACGGACTTTTTGAACGTTGTCTTCATGGTGTCCTCCTTTATCGAACGAAACCCATAGAAGCAAATGCGGGGGTGGCGGATCCCCCGCCAATTACCAGATAGAGGGGCTAGGGCCTGGGCGTTCCGCAGTTGCTGCAGAACTTGCCGCCGTTTTCGCTACCGCAGTTGGGGCAGAACCACTTGGCCGGCGCCGGGGCGGGCGCGGGACTGCCGCACTCGGAGCAGAACTTGCCGGTGTTGGTGGCGCCGCAGCTGCAGGTCCATGTGCCGGCTGCAGGCGCGGCGGCGGGAGCCGGGGCGGGTGCGGACGCCGGAGCCGGCTGCGGGGCGGCCTGCTGCTGTGCCTGGC
>CABSMK010000144.1 GCA_902478825.1 uncultured Collinsella sp. | reverse complement strand
ATCACCGACACCATGTATCACAGTGCCGACGAATTCCTGGATGACCTGCGCGTCGTCCAGCGTTCGCTTGCTGCCTGCGGTGCCGTCCGTGCCGCCTACGGCCCGGTCCAGACCATCATCTGGCAGGTCGAGTCTTTCGGCTTCCATATGGTCGAGATGGAGTTCCGTCAGCACTCCGTGGTGCATGCCCGCGCCCTTAAGGATATCCACGAGAACGGTGTCCATGGCGATCTGCAGCCCATGACGCGCGAGGTCATCGATACCTTCCGCGCTATCGGTTCCATCCAAAAGCGCTACGGCAAGAAGATGGCGCACCGCTACATCATCTCGTTCACTAAGAGCGCCCAGCATGTGGCCGATGTCTTTGAGCTTGCCCACCTGTCCTTCGCACACGAGGAGGATGTCCCCGAGCTCGACGTGATCCCGCTGTTCGAGCAGCTCGAGGACCTCGAGGGCTGCGTCGACGTGCTCGACCAGATGCTCACGCTGCCCGTGGTACAGAAGCGCCTTGCTCAGACCAACCGCCGCATGGAGGTTATGCTGGGCTATTCCGACTCCTCCAAGGACGCCGGTCCTACCACGGCCATGCTCGCGCTGCATTCTGCGCAGGAGCGCATCGCCAAGTGGGCAGAGAAGAACGATATCGACCTGGTGCTCATGCACGGTCGCGGCGGTGCCGTGGGCCGTGGAGGCGGCCCGGCCAACAAGGCCGTGCTGGCGCAGCCCAAGGGTTCGGTCAACTGCTTCTTTAAGCTCACCGAGCAGGGCGAGGTCATCTTTGCCCGTTACGGCAACCGCACGCTGGCTCAGCGCCATGTTGAGTCCGTTGCCGCCGCAACGCTTTTGCAGTCGGCCCCGAGTGTCGAGAAGACCAACACCGAGACCACGCAGAAGTTCTGGGATATGGCCGAGAAGCTCAACGCCGCAAGCCACGAGCGCTATCTGGACCTGCTGAACACCGAGGACTTTACACCGTGGTTCTCGACCGTGACGCCGCTGACCGAGGTCGGCTTGCTGCCGATCGGCTCGCGTCCCGCCAAGCGCGGCTTGGGTGCCAAGTCGCTCGACGACCTGCGTACCATCCCGTGGATCTTCAGCTGGAGCCAGGCGCGCATTAACCTGGCCGCTTGGTACGGTCTGGGCACCGCCTGCGAGCAGCTTGGCGATCTTGACCAGCTCAAGGCTGCCTACCAGGAGTGGCCGTTCTTCCGCACCTTTATCGACAACATCGAGATGTCGATCGCCAAGACCGACCAGCGCATCGCCAAGATGTATCTGCACCTGGGCGACCGCGATGATTTGTCCGAGAAGGTCTTCACCGAGATGCAGCTCACGCGTAAGTGGGTCCTTGCCATCGTCGGTGATGAGTGGCCGCTGCAGCGTCGTCGCGTGCTCGGCTGCGCCGTTCGCGTGCGTAACCCCTACGTCGACGCTCTGTCCATCGCCCAGGTCCGCGCCCTTCGCGAGGTGCGCATGAATCAGGACGAGATGGCCGAGGAGAAGAAGGCCGAATACATGAGCTTGATTCTTTCGACTGTGACCGGCGTCTCGGCAGGTCTGCAGAACACGGGGTAATCGATAGCCCTGTAGTCGTCCGGGCCCGCCATCAGTTTACTTTTAGGCACGTCCTCGGACATGCAAGAAGCCCTCGCTGCGCACTTCGTGCGGCGAGGGCTTCTTGCGTCCTGCGGAGTGTGCCTAAAAGTAAACTGATGGCGGGCCCTACGATGTCCGGTCTTCGGGGATTAAAGCTGAAGGGAATAATGGCGCGCTACGCGCGTTTTGGATGGGGTCTGTCCCGGCGGCGCGTTTGGCGCTTCGCGCCTCGCGTCTTATCGATCGGGATTGAGATGCATTTGGCGCTTCTGGCCTTACGACTGTAGCGGCCGCGGTCCCGTTTGGGGTCGTGGCCGTTTTGTTGTGGGTCAAATATGAACGTTGTGTTAATGACTCGGTGTACGGTGGAGTTTTTCGGTGAGCGGCGTATCCTTCCAACGGTTTATCTAGTGTGTCAGTTGAAAGGAAGAGGGCGCTCGTCATTGTTTGAATGTGAACTGCCGTTTGACCACAAGACGTTGCATCTGGAGCTTGAGGATAAGAACTTCGCGGGTGTGATGGAAGGTCATCAAAACGAGTTTAAGACTACAAAATCGCAGGAAGAGCTGGTAGAGGAGTCGCTTGCCAACCCTTATGGCTCGCCTTCGCTCGAGGAGCTTTGTGCTGGCAAGAAGGATATCGTCATTATTAGCTCCGATCATACGCGTCCCGTTCCCTCGCGTGTGACGATGCCTATTCTGCTGCATCACATTCATTCTGCTGCGCCCGAGGCTCGCGTGCGTATTTTGGTTGCTACGGGTATGCACCGTCCGTCGACGCAGGAGGAGCTCGTCAATAAGTATGGCGAGGAGATCGTTGCCAACGAGGAAATCGTTATGCACGTCGCGACTGACGACAGCATGATGAAAAAGATCGGTACCCTGCCTTCTGGTGGCGAGTGCATCATCAACAAGATTGCCGCCGATTGCGATCTGCTGCTTGCCGAGGGCTTCATTGAGCCGCACTTCTTTGCCGGTTTCTCTGGTAGCCGCAAGTCCGTCCTGCCTGGCATCGCCAGCTACAAGACCATCATGTACAACCACAACGGTCAGTTTGTGAATGATTCCCACTCGCGTGCCGGCAACCTGTGCCACAACCACGTGAGCGAGGACATGTTTGCCGCTGCCGAGATGGCTCACCTTGCTTTTGTGCTCAACGTGGTGCTCAACGGCAAGCACGAGGTCATCGGCTCCTTTGCCGGCGATATCCACAAAGCGCACGAGGCTGGCTGCGAGTTCGTGAAGAGCCTTGCCGGCGTTGAGCCCGTCGAGTGCGAGATTGCCATCACCACCAACGGCGGCTACCCGCTCGACCAGAACATCTACCAGGCCGTGAAGGGCATGTGCTCTGCCGAGGCCACGCTTCCCGAGGGCGGCGTGATCATCGACGTCGCCGGCTGTGCCGACGGTCACGGTGGCGAGGGCTTCTATCACAACATCGCCGACAATGATCCGGCAGAGTTTGAGCGCGCCTGCATCGACCGTCCTAAGGACGAGACCCTGCCCGACCAGTGGACGAGCCAGATCTTTGCCCGCATCCTGGCGCATCACCCCGTGATCATGGTCACCGACCTGTGCGATCACCAGATGCTCAAGGATATGCACATGACGCCGGTCAACACTATCGAGGAGGCGCTCAAGCTCGCCTTTGAGATGAAGGGTGCCGATGCCAAGGTTGCCGTCATTCCCGATGGCCTGGGCGTTGTCGTCGCGCAGCACTAGTGCGCGGCCTAAACGAATCGTTTATAACCGACAAGAAAGATAAGGTTTTATGCTTACCAAACTCCTCTGCGAATTCGGCGCAACGGCCCTCATGATCATCTTTGGCGTGGGCGTACACTGCGATACCGTGCTCAAGGGCACCAAGTATCAGGGCTCCGGCCACATGTTTGCCATCACCACCTGGTCTTTTGGCATCTCGGTCGCTCTGTTTATCTTTGGCGGCGCCGTGTGCATGAACCCCGCCATGGTGCTTGCCCAGTGCATCGTCGGCCTGGTGCCGTGGAGCAGCTGCATCCCCTTCATGGTTGCCGATATGCTCGGCGGCTTTGCGGGTGCCGTGATCGCGTGGTTGATGTATGCCGATGAGTTCAAGGCTTCCGATGGTGTCATCGATCCCATTGCTCAGCGCAATATCTTCTCGACCAACCCCACCACCGAGGGCACCAACTATGCCCGTAACTTCTTCTGCGAGGCTATCTGCACCTTCGTGTTCATCAGTGCCATCCTTGCTGCCGCTAGCCGCGCCGGCGAGAACGTTTTGATGCTCGCTATCTGCGTCGGTCTGATCGTTTGGGCCGTTGGTATGGGCATGGGCGGCATCACTGGCTTCGCCATGAACCAGGCTCGTGACCTTGGCCCTCGCATGGCCTATCAGGTGCTGCCGATTAAGAACAAGGCTGACAACAACTGGAAGTACGGCCTGCTCGTTCCTGGCATCGCCCCGTTTGTCGGTGCCGCTCTGGCCGCGCTGTTTGTGCACGGTTTCTTGGGCATGTTCTAGTCTGAGGCTACATAGTTGTCCGCCGCCCGCATGGGGTAACTTCCCAGCGCGTCCTCGGACATGCAAAAAGGCTCGCTGCGCACTTCGTGCGGCG
>CABSMK010000143.1 GCA_902478825.1 uncultured Collinsella sp. | reverse complement strand
CCAATGGCCATGCACGTCAGGCACCTTCCATATTTAAAGCCGCAACCGTACAGCGCCGGCTCGCTTACGCCGCCAAGAACACCCGAGATCGAATAACCCAGCATGAGCGCCTTCTCGTCCTTATCCGCAACGCGGAGTGACGCGCCAAAAGGCATGCCCCAAACCGCGAACGTTGCCATCGTCGCGGCGATCAGGATGCACGAATCCGTTCCCACGCTCATAAACTGTGCATAGGCGAGCGATAGGACAACGTTGCTGACGCCCGCGATCTTTAGGAACTCCCAGCCCGCGGCAAGCCCCATGAGCGTGAGCAGCGACACGATGCCACCGGAATTGCCAAGCATAAACATAAGCTGGCCCAACAGCATGCCCAGATAGCTGCCCGCCGGCGCCGTAATGCACAGCGAAACCGGAACCATGACAAGCATGGTCGCAAACGGAACAAACGAAAACGCCACGGCCTTAGGGATAACGCGCCGAAAGAAACACTCCACTCGCCATAGCACGGGCACCGAAATGAGAACCGGAATAACAGTCGTCGTGTAATCGTTGACCGGCGCGGGAAGCAGACCATACACGGAAGTCATCGATGCCCCCGTCGTCGATGCGGCATCGACGAGTTTAAGCAAATCGGGCGCAATCAATACGCCGCCCAGCATCATGCCCAGCTGCTCCGAGCAACCGAGCTGGCGGGCAGCCGCCCAACCAAGATAAATGGGCAAAAAGTAGTAGCCGGCATTATAGAGCCAACTGTAGAACAGGCGATAGATATCGGAATCGGCAGACCACAGGCCCAGCATGCCTTCGCCCATAATGACGGCGACGGTGCGGAACAACGCCGCGCAGACAATAAGCGGCAGCGCCGACATCATGCTTTTGGACAGATAGTCCACCACGGCCATGGCGTTTGATGAGACCGTCGTTGTAAACGAGGTGTTAGAAACTTGTGACACAGGAACCCTTTCCCAATGTGACATGCGGACTGTCCCCTAGTCACATCGTGCGGTACTGACCGATTGCGCGGTACTTTTCGTAGCGGAGGTTTGTGAGAGTCGCGTCGTCGAGCCGCCCAAGCGTATCGAAGGCATCAAATGCCGAGGACATGACGGCGCCGGCGATCTCCTCATGCGACAGGCCCCTATCGTCAACAATGCCGTCGATGATACCGAGCGCCAACAGGTCGGGAGCCGTGAGCCTAAGCGCCTCGGCGGCCTCATTCGCGCGCTCGGTATCCTTCCACAGGATCGACGCACAGGCCTCGGGGCTCACGACCGAATAGGCCGAGCTCGAGAGCATCAGGATGCGGTCGGCCACGGACAGCGCCAGCGCGCCACCAGAGCCGCCCTCGCCTGTCACCACCGAGACAATCGGCGTCTTAAGGCCGCTCATCTCCATGAGATTCTGGGCAATCGCCTCGCCCTGGCCGCGTTCCTCGGCACCGATGCCGCAAAACGCGCCCGAAGTATCGACCAGACACAGAACCGGTCGACCAAACTTTTCGGCCTGACGCATCAGGCGACGCGCTTTGCGGTAGCCCTCGGGATGTGCCATGCCAAAGTTGCGGCGCATACGCTCTTTGGTCGTGGTGCCGCGCTCGATGGCGATGACCGTTACGGGGCGTCCGTCTTTCCAGCCAATGCCAGCCAACACAGCGGCGTCGTCGCCAAAGTAACGGTCGCCGTGCAGCTCAACGAATCCGTCGAGACCCAGCGAGATCATCTCACCCGCCGTGGCGCGATCTGCCGAGCGGGTCTGCTTGACAATCTCGAGCGCGGTTTTTGGTGCCGCCGAGCGCTTAAACAAGTGTCCCAGCTTTTTGCCGCGACGACCCGTATGCACGATCTCATGCGGTGCCCCCAGGCCGGGCGCGTGCCCTTCGTGCAGCGCCAGCAGCTCGCCCACCGTGAGCGCGATCTCGCCGCGCGGAACAACGGCATCGCAAAAGCCGTGCTCCAGCAAAAACTCGGAGCGTTGGAATCCCCTGGGCAGGCGCTTGTGCATGTTCTGCTCGATCACGCGCGGGCCGGCAAATGCCGTCAGGGCATCGGGCTCGGCCAGGATAATGTCGCCCTCCATAGCAAAGCTCGCGGTTACGCCTCCGGTCGTGGGGTCGGTGAGCACCGTGATATACAGGCCGCCCGCCTCGCTGTGGCGCCTAACCGCCGCAGAAATCTTGGCCATCTGCATAAGCGATGTCACGCCCTCTTGCATGCGCGCACCGCCCGAAACGGTAAAGCCGACAACCGGCAATCCCAGCTCGGTCGCGTGCTCAAATGTGCGACAGATCTTCTCGCCCACCACGGAACCCATCGAGCCCATCATAAAGTTGGCGTCCATAAAGAAGAGTGCAGTATCGCAACCGCAGATTTTGCCCCTGCCGCACACAACGGCATCGCGCTCGCCCGAACGCTCGCTTACGCTCTTGAGCTTGTCGGCATAGCCGGGAAACGAGAGGAAGTCCTCCGACGCCAGATTGGCATCCCATTCCTCAAACGTGCCCTCGTCGACCGTCATGCGCATGCGCGCGCGACCGCTCACGCGAAAGTGTTTGCCGCAACGAGGGCAGACCTCGAGATTGTCGTGCAGGCGTGCCTCATCGATCACACGGCGGCACTCCGGGCACTTGATAAACACGTGGCGTGCGGGAAACTCGGCGCACGACTCGGTTATCGGCCCCTCAAGGACATTGACCGTCTTCGCTTTTCTATTCATCAGCATAGAGATGCCCCATCAGATCGGTGTGGTACATGCCCGACAAGAACTCGTCGTTTGCCAGCACGTCGAGCTGAAGCTCGCTGTTTTCGCTCACGCCCTCAATCACGAGCTCGCCCAGGGCCGAGCGCATCTTACGAATAGCGCCGTCACGCGTGGGCGCACACACGATGAGCTTGCCGAGCATAGAGTCGTAGTACGGCGGAACTTTCGCACCGGTAAACATGGCGGAATCCCAGCGTACGCGCGGACCGCCCGGCACACGCAACGCGGTGACCGTTCCGCAGGACGGCAGAAAGTCCGGCGTTTCGGCATTGATGCGGCACTCCATGGCGTGGTTGCGGACCGGCATGTCCTCCTGCTCAAAGGGCAGAGGCTGGCCGGCTGCCACGCGCAGCTGCCACTTGACCAAGTCGGTATCGGTCACAAACTCTGTAACCGGATGCTCCACCTGCAAGCGCGTGTTCATTTCCATAAAGTAGAAAATGCCGTCGTCCGAATACAGAAACTCGATGGTACCGGCTCCTTCGTAGCCGACGGCACGAGCCAGGTCACGCGCTGCCTTGTGCATGCGAGCACGAATGTCGTTGTGTCCGTCGAGGCACGGCGCGGGGCTCTCCTCGATCAGCTTTTGGTTGCGACGCTGCACCGAGCACTCGCGCTCGCCGAGCGAAAACACATGGCCCTGCTTATCGGCCATAATCTGCACTTCGACGTGGTGCGCCGGCGCGACGAACTTCTCCATGTAGCACTCGCCGTCGCCAAAAACGGCCTCACCCTCGGCACGTGCTTCAATAAAGGCCTTTGCCGCGTCTCCCACGCGCTCGACCTTGCGAATGCCGCGACCGCCGCCACCTGCACGCGCCTTAATAAGCACGGGGCAGCCAATGCGCTCGGCCTCGGCCGTCGCCTCCTCGGGGCTTTTGAGCAAATCGCAGCCCGGCACGATGGGCACGCCCGCCGCGGCAGCCGTTCGACGTGCGGCGTCCTTGTCGCCCATGCTGTCGATCACCTCGGCCGAAGGACCGACAAACGCCAGGCCATACTTGTCGCAGTCGCGCACGAAGCTCGCCTTCTCGGAAAAGAAGCCATAGCCGGGATGAATTGCCTTAGCTCCCGACTTTACGGCACAGGTGAGCACGGCATCGTCGTTGAGGTAGCTCTCGGCAAGACGCGGGCCGCCGATGCAATACGCCTCGTCGGCAAGCTGCACGTGCAGCGCGTCCGCATCGGCCGTGGAATAAACGGCGACGGTCTTGATGCCCATATCGCGGCACGCGCGGATAACACGGACCGCAACTTCGCCGCGGTTGGCGATGAGCACTTTGTCGAACATGAAGCCTTCCTTAACTTTCGTGCATGAGTGCAAAAGACATATCGGCGCGGCAGCAAACCTCACCGTTGACGCTCGCAATACCCGTCGCAAAGCGGAACGGCCCGCGCGCACGCGTGATGGTGCACCTGTCTCTTATACACATCTG
>CABSMK010000142.1 GCA_902478825.1 uncultured Collinsella sp. | reverse complement strand
CCTCTCTATTCGTCGGCAGCGTCAGATGTGTATAAGAGACAGGGTGACGTCGTAGAGGTCGCTCAGGGTTACGCTGAGAACTTCCTGTTCCCCAAGAAGCTCGCTGTTGCCGCCACCAAGGGCAACCTCAAGCAGCTTGACGAGCGTCGCAACAACATCGCCAAGCGCGAGGCCGTCCGTCTGGCTACCGCCAACGAGACCAAGGCTGCCTTCGAGGGCAAGACGGTCACCGTTGACGTCAAGGTCGGCGACGAGGGCATCCTCTTTGGCTCCGTTACCGCCGCTATGATCGCTGACGCCATCAAGGCTCAGCTCGGTATGGACATCGACCGCAAGCGCGTCGAGCTCGGTAAGCCCATCAAGGTTGCCGGTGCCCACACCGTTGCCATCTCGCTGTACCGCGAGATCAAGGCCGAGGTTGTCGTTCTCGTCGGCGTTACCGCCGAGGAGCTCGCTGCCGAGGCTGAGGTCGAGGAGGCCGCTGAGGTCGCCGAGGCCGAGACCGCCGAGGTCGAGACTGAGGCTGCTGCCGAGTAGCATTTGCTGCAACGCAACAATCTTGTTCTAAGAAGGGCGCTCTGGGAAACCAGGGCGCCCTTTTGTTTTTTTGCGCTGAGTGAGTGTCATGGTGAACGTTGCGTCGAAGTCCTATATACAGGACCGTTCATCCGTTTGGTTCGGTGATGATTGGCGGCGCGCGGCGCGTTTTGGGACCGTGGCTGATACTATGGATGCTCGCAAGCGATATGAATGAGGATGCTCATGGCATATGACGATAGGGAGACCGGGCTGACGGTTGAGGACCGCGGCTCAAAGTTGGGTCTTCCCCAAAACCAAGATGCAGAGGCCAATGTACTGGCCGCTATGCTGCTATCGCCCGAGGTGGTCGAAGAGGCCCAGGTCGAGCTGCAGCCCGATGACTTCTACCGGCCCATTCATAAGACCATCTATACCGCGATGGTCGATATGTACAACAGCCGCATTCCCATCGACTCCATCTCGCTGATCGATTATCTGCGAAGCATCAACAAGCTCGATGCCGTGGGCGGCGAAGCGTATATTTTGGAGTTGATGGGTCAGACCCTGTCGCTCGTCAACTGGCAGCACCATGCCGCCATCGTTCGCCGCGATTCGATGCTGCGTGAGCTGATCGGCGCCACCAACGAGATCAACGCGCTGGCATATAACGCCCCCACCGACACCAAAGAGGTTGTCGAGCTGGCCGAGAGCAAGCTGCTCAAGGTTACGGCGCGCGAGGTCAAGTCGAGCTACAAGACGCTGACCGAGTTTATGGTCGAGGCCTATAACGAGGCCGAGGAAGTGTGCCAGGCCGGTGGCCAGGCTGCGGGCGTGCCCACGGGCTTCCCGTCGCTCGACCGCATGCTCATGGGCTTCCGCGAGGGCCAGCTCATCATCATCGGCGCCCGTCCTGCTGTAGGTAAGACGTCGTTCGCTCTGAACCTGGCACTTAACGCTGCCGCTGCTGGTTATACCGTCGGCTTCTTCTCGCTGGAGATGTCGGGCAAGGAAATTGCCCAGCGTCTGATTTGCGCCTATGCCATGATCTCGATCAGTGATTTCCGCATGGGCCGCATTAGCCCCGAGCAGTGGGCCAATATCAACGAGGCCACGCAGACCTTATCCAAGCTGGATATTCTGATTGACGATACGCCCGGCACCACAGTGACCGAGATTCGCGCCAAGAGCCGCCGCATGCTCCATAACAAGGAGAAGGCAATCATCATCCTGGACTACCTGCAGCTGGTGAGTCCTCCGCCGGGACGCCGCTCCGAGAGCCGTACCGTCGAGGTTTCGGAGATGTCGCGTGGTCTGAAGATCATGGCCAAGGAGCTCAAGATCCCACTCATCGCGCTGTCGCAGCTCTCGCGTCAGGTCGAATCCCGTACCGGCAAGCGCCCGCAGCTTTCCGACCTTCGTGAATCGGGCTCCATCGAGCAGGACGCCGATATCGTTATGTTCTTGGACCGCTCCGCCGACGAGGCCGAGGCCTCGCGCGACGATCGACCCGACGAGGGCGTTACGCGTATCGTCGTGGCCAAGAACCGTTCGGGCCCGATCGGCGACGTCGACCTGATGTTCCTGCCGGCATCCACCAAGTTCTATGAGCTTGATGGGGCACATGCCGAGGAGTAGGACAGGCGCCCGTTGCACGGGTATACTGGGAATGTTTTGTGCTTCTGCGTGCCGGCGTGGCGCGTAGACAGGCCATGAATGTAAGGAGTAAACATGCCGTCAACCGTTTTGGTCGGTGCCCAGTGGGGCGATGAGGGCAAGGGTAAGATTTGCGACCTGGTCGCCGGCGACTTCGATGCTGTCGTGCGCTACTCGGGCGGCAACAACGCCGGTCACACCATCGTCGTCAACGGCAAGAAGTACGGCCTGCACCAGGTGCCTTCCGGCATCATGTATTCCGGCCACGTGTCGGTGATCGGTAACGGCTGCGTCGTCAACCCCAAGGTTGTCCTTGAGGAGATCGATATGTTCGAGGCCGACGGCATCACCACCAAGAACCTCAAGATTAGCGGCAACGCGCATGTCATCATGCCGTACCACATCGATCTGGATGGCGCCTTTGAGCAGAAGCTCGGCAAGAAGAACATCGGTACCACCAAGCGCGGCATCGGTCCGTGCTATCAGGACAAGATGGCGCGCATTGGCCTGCGCATGCAGGACATGCTGGACGAGGCACTGTTCCGCGACAAGCTGGAGACCGCTCTCGCCCGCGTGAACCCCGAGCTCGAGCTCATCTACAACCTGCCCACCTACACCGTGGACCAGATTTGCGACGAGTACCTGCCGATGGCCGAGCGCCTGCGCCCCTACATCACCGAGACGAGCCTGCTGCTCAACAACATGATCGACGAGGGCAAGGACCTGCTGTTTGAGGGCGCCCAGGCGACGCTGCTCGACATCGACCACGGCACCTATCCGTACGTGACGTCTTCCAACTGCACCGCCGGCGGCGCCATTACCGGCTCCGGCGTCGGCATGAAGAACGTCGATCGCGTGCTGGGCGTCATGAAGGCCTATATCACCCGCGTCGGTTCGGGCCCCATGCCCACCGAGCTTTCCTATGAGTCCGAGGCTGGCCACACGCTGACCGAGGAGGGCTATGAGTACGGCGTGACCACCGGTCGCCGTCGTCGTTGCGGCTGGTTTGACGGCCCTATCGCCAACTATGCCTCGTGCGTCAACGGCCTCACCGACATCGCCGTGACCAAGCTCGACGTGCTTTCGGCCTTCGACACCATCAAGGTGTGCGTGGCCTACGACGTCGATGGCGAGCGCTACACCAGCGTGCCCGAGCATCAGGTGCGCTTTGAGCATGCCAAGCCCATCTACGAGGAGCTCCCTGGCTGGAAGTGCGACATCACCGGTTGTCGCAGCTTTGACGAGCTGCCGCAGGAGGCTCAGGGCTACGTGGCGTTTATCGAGGATCTGGCACACACCCGCGTGACGTTCATTGGCGTTGGCGCTGGTCGCGAGCAGATTATCAACCGATTCTGGAAGTAATCGGGACTATTTGGTTATTGCGATATACCCCTTTGCAGCCCGGACGGGCGGCCGAGGGGTATATTTGCTTGCAAAGGGCTCGCGCGGAGCGGGCCGTTCATCCATAGAGGAGGCACCCTTGAAGGCGGACACTCAAACCATCGACATCCTGTTGTTGGGCAGCGGCGGCCGTGAGCATGCTTTGGCAGCCAAGCTCGCAGCATCACCGCGCGCCGGCAAGCTCTACATCGCGCCGGGCAACGGCGGCACCGCGAGCTGCGGCGAGAACGTTGTTCTCGACGACTGCGATCCTGCGGCCGTGGCGGCGTTTGCGCAGAGCCACGGATGCGGACTCGTGGTAATTGGCCCCGAGGCTCCGCTCGTGGCGGGCGTGGCCGACGCCGTGCGCGCGGCGGGTATTCCCTGCTTTGGCCCGGGTGCCGAGGGCGCCCAGATGGAGGGCTCCAAGCTGTTCTCCAAGCAGCTCATGGAGCGTGCGGGCATTCCGACGGCAGCCTACGGCTCGTTTACCGACGAGGCTTCGGCTCTCGCCTACGTACGCGAGCAAGGCGCCCCGCTGGTCGTCAAGGCCGACGGCCTTGCCGCAGGCAAGGGCGTTATCGTGGCGACCGAACTTGAGCAGGCCGCGGAGGCCGTGCGCGAGTGCTTTGGCGGCACCTTTGGCGATGCCGGCAACACCGTGGTTACTGTCTCTTATA
>CABSMK010000141.1 GCA_902478825.1 uncultured Collinsella sp. | reverse complement strand
CAGCGTCAGATGTGTATAAGAGACAGGGGTTTCTTGCGTCCTGCGGAGTGTTCTGAAAAGTAACTTCAGGGCGGGCCCTGCGGCAACGCGGCAGGGAGGGGTACGATTCCTTGATCGCTCACTTAATCTAATAGGAAAGTTAGTGAGGCCGGAGCTTTAGCTCCGGCCTCTTTATATAAGGGCTCGGCAAAGCCGAGCCACCAAATTTGCATCAGCCCCAGAATATGTTTGAGAATCGTACTTGGAGTATGTGGCTGTAGGGTCGGAATGGGGGCAACTTCCCAACGCATTCCGCAGGGGGCGGTACATTTTGTAGCGCAAAGCGCGAATCAAAATGTACCGCATGCCCGAGGACGCGTTGGGAAGTTGCCCCCATTCCGACCCGGACATATAGATCTACCTGCGCATTTACAAATTCGTAAACTTTTTTCTAAAAAGTGCTTGCACAGTTCTCGAATCATAGGTTATTATCTTCCTCGTTGAACGCGCGGGTCCAACAAAACGAACTGCGAATCAACAACATAGCATGTCGGAGTGGCGGAATTGGCAGACGCGCTAGCTTGAGGTGCTAGTGACCGCTTTTTGGTCATGCGGGTTCAAGTCCCGCCTCCGACACCATCGCATTTGAGAAGCCTCTTCGGAGGCTTTTTTGTTACCGATAGACGGTGGGGTCCACGATGGAAACGCTTGAACGCAACGAGTGGGCAGACGTTGCCCAACTAGTCGAGATCACGAGCGATGCTGTCATCATCTGTGAGCTCGACGGAACCATTCTGCATGTGAATAATCGCTTACTTGGTTTGATGTGCGAGGAACGCGCCGACGTCATCGGTGGAGATGTTAAAGACGTCCTGTACTCATCAGCTTTTGAACGTGCGACGGAACATCGTCTGCCATTTGAAACTGATGGCTCCGAGAACGAACTGATGCTCAAGCTGAGTGACGGCTCCTTTATCCCCGTCTTGGTTCGTGCGGGCTCCGTAACGCCTCCACGCATCTTTGGGCGCCGCGCGCCACGTGTCCTGGTGGCGCTCCATAGCATCGAAGAACAGTATTCGCACGACCGTCAGCTCAAGCGTGCGTTATCGGAGCTTAGAGTGGCGAACAAGCGCCTCTCTGGCACGCTCTCGGTCATTATGAGTACCGTGGCCTCCGATGAGCTGCCCAGCCTACTTGATACCGTTTTGAACCAGCTTGTAGGAACGCTCGATGCTTCGGGTGCCGCTATCTATTTTTCTGAGAGCGGCGGTTTTAAGCTACGCGGTGTTTCCAAGGAGCTGTACGACAGCTACCTGCCCGAGTTTTTGCCGTATGGCGCTGGCATTCCGACGTATGTTCTTCGCGAGTCGCGTGCCTGTCGCTTGTCGATTCAACAGGACCTTGAGGGTGATAAGGCCGCCTCCGGTATGTTTATGGACCTGGACAATCGTTCTAAGCACCTGTTGCGCATGCAGGATATGCCTCCGTACCGCAGCGAGATCTGTCTTCCCGTTTTTTACGGTACGCAGATTCTTGGCGTGCTGGAAGTTGGTTGGAAACGCCCCCAGGCACCGCTCGCCTATGACGTTGATGTGCTCGAGGTCATTTGCGATTACCTGTCTATCCAGCTGGTCGGCATGGCATCGAGCCTTCGCTCCCGTCGCACGGCCGAGCTTGGCCGCTCGCTCAATGTCTTGCGTGATGAGTTGTTTGCCTTTCTAGACGATTCCGCCGCGGCTACCCAGGCGGTATCGTCCGAGATCTGCAATATGCTTAACTGCCATTTTTGCCCTGTTGAGTATGACGCCAGTCTGGATTCCTACGTCATAGATTTTGAAGGTGGCAGTCGCGTTGCTTTGCCGGACGATCCCGAGAAGCTTTTCTTTTCCACGACGGCGCCAGCGGCACGTCTGGGGGCTGGCCCTGATGGCTTTGAGGCATCTGTTTTGGGCGGTACGAGTGCCGAGGACCTTAAACACGTCCGTATAACTCGCGTTGACGAATCGATGCCTATGGGAGGCTGGCTTAGGGCGCACGGTCTGCCTTGTCAAGGTCTCTACGTTGACTCCGGCATCGAGGCGGGGCGCCCGCGCTCTGAGGGTGATGGCAGGCACAGTAACGACGCGATTGTTCCTGCTTCTGTTGCGAAGAGCCCGACGACGCGCGCGCTGCTGCTTCGTGATGGTAGCCAAGAGCCGATTGATGATCTTGAATATGACTACTTGGTGCACTTGGCGCATGACTTTGAACTGATCTACGAAGGTGAATCTCAAAAGCGCGAGGAGCGCCATATCGCTCAGACCCTTCAGATCGGCATGAGAAATTCCCTGGGGGATGTTCCGGGTATCGCAACCGATTCGGTGTACCTGTCGGCCACGAACTCGGCGTTGGTCGGCGGCGATTTCTATACGCTCATCCGTCTTCCCGACGACTGCGCCGTCATGATTCTGGGTGATGTGTCTGGCAAAGGCATTGAGGCCGCATCGATGTCCGCGCTCGTCAAGACGGCCCTGACGGCATATGCCTGGGAGGGCGCTGGACCGGCCCGCATGGCACGCTCCCTTAACAGCATGCTCATGGGCTTTTCGAGGGTCGAGACGTTCGTGACGGCCTTTATCGCCAAGATTGACCTTAAGGCCGGACGCGCAACGTATTGTTCGGCGGGCCATCCTCCGACCATGGTCATCAGGCCAGAGTCGATGCCGCTGGGTGGCGGTGAGGCACGTGGGGGAGAGGTTGAGCTGCTTGGATGCCAATCGGGCGTAATCGGTGCCTTTGAGAGCATGGTGTACGAGACAGGCGTGTTTACGTTCGCCCCCGGCGACATGCTCTTCATGTATACGGATGGAACGATTGAGGCCCGCGACCGCACCGGAGCGTTCTTTGGCGAGCAGCGCTTGCGCGACCTTCTGCTTTCTGTTTCGGGGGAGGGCGTGTCGGGCATTTGCGGCAAGGTCTTGGGCGAGCTTGACCGATTTACCGAATCGGCGCTGGACGATGACATTGCATTGGTGTCCCTTGAGTTTTTACGGGGTCGTTCATAGACGACGCTGGGCGGGCTGAGTCCGTACGGTTGGGGAAACGAATGCATCGAGTGGGCTTTTTTGGGGAACCATGGTCGTATGAATGAGTGGAATGACATAGCGGTTTTGACGCCACCAGGCGATATCGACATCGCCACGGTGCCTGCGCTGCGTCGGCGGTTGGATGCCTTGATTGGCCGCGGCGTGCGTCGTGTCGTCATCAACTGTCAGGCTGTTAGCTTTATCGATTCGACGGGCTTGGCATTCCTGCTTACGCGCGCTCGTGAGCTCATGAGGCGAGAAGGCCTGCTTTCGCTCGTCAATGCATCAGGTGAAGTTGTTCGCTTTTTGGAGATTGCTCGTCTTGTCGATATCCTTCATGTCGCGGGGCCGGCACGGGAGTCTATTCCCGCTATTCCGGTGGGGGAGCTGCCTCGCTGGAGTAAGAGTGTCGAGGTCCGTCAGGGTATCGAGAATCTTCCATACTACCGACATCGCATCGCCGAACTCCTTGAATCGCTTCCGTTGCGCCGTGACGAGCGCTACGATGTCGCATTGGCATCGGGGGAGGCGCTGGGTAATGCCTATGACCATGCGGGCGGTATCGGGTGCGTCCTGACGGTTCAGGCCTATGGCGATCGCGTTGTGGTTGAGGTGCTTGATCGAGGTGCCGGCTATTCTATCGATGAAACGAGCGAGCCGGTTGCATCTGAGGAACGCGGCCGTGGTATCAAGCTTATGCGTATGCTCGTCGATAACGTGGAGGTTGCTCGTCGTACGGACGGCGCCGGCACGCGCGTGCAGATGGTGAAGCTGTTTAGCGGAGCGCTGGAATCGTGTGCCTAGCCAATCGCTTTAGCGCGTTTGGCTATTAAGAACATGCGGCAGACAAGTTTTTTGAAAAAAGTACTTGCGTCTTTTGGACAACTCGCGTAAATTAATAACCCGCAAGCGGACATGGCTCAGTTGGTAGAGCACAACCTTGCCAAGGTTGGGGTCGCGGGTTCGAGTCCCGTTGTCCGCTCCATTGTATTTCCGGACCGTTTAGGCGGTCCTTTTTCGGCGAAGTGGCCAAGTGGTAAGGCAGAGGCCTGCAAAGCCTTTACCCCCGGTTCGAATCCGGGCTTCGCCTCCAGGCAACATCCGGGCGCTCCGGCGCCCGTTTTGTTTTACATATGCGGACATGGCTCAGTTGGTAGAGCACAACCTTGCCAAGGTTGGGGTCGCGGG
>CABSMK010000140.1 GCA_902478825.1 uncultured Collinsella sp. | reverse complement strand
TTAAAAGTAACAGACCGGATGAAGATACGTGCGACGGGGGCGAGGCGAATGGCTGAGCGGTATCGATATGCGGGTTCAACGGTATCACATTGGCCACATAGATTTTTAACTTGCATTTCTACCCGCCCTTTTCGTAGAGTCGCCGATACGTGCTTAGCGCACCCTCGGCGCGTCCGGCAGGCTTTGCGAAATGGGATCCAGGAGACTTCGGCGCAGCATCATCTTGCGGAATGCTTCTAATGAGCCTCCCATCCTTCAAAAACAGAATCTCATCGCACAGCCTATCGACCGAATCCAAGATGTGGGATGACATGATGATGCACGTACCAGAATCGGCCAGCTTCCTGAGAATCTCGGAATGCAAGTCCACCCTGCTGGGGTCGAGCGCGTTCATGGGCTCATCTAATAGAAGGTACCGCGCGCCCGTCGCATACGCAATCGCCAGGGTAAGCTGCTGCTTCATGCCCTGGCTCAGAGTGCGGATCCTCATCTTCGCGAACTCGCCTATCTGCGTTTGTTCCACTATCTCTTCGATATCGCGAGCATGCGGCCACATATCGCAAACCATCTTGAGGTGATCTTCCGCACGCAATCCGGGATACAGCAGCGTCCCCTCACCAGGTGCATAGAAGATCATAGAACGGACCTCTCTCGCACCCGTACCCTGCACCTCATCCAGAACGATGCTCCCGTCCACGCGAGGACCCGGCAAACCTGCCATCGCACGCAGCAACGTCGTCTTTCCATGCCCGTTCGGAGCGACGAGACCGTAGACCGTACCCGGGGCAAACTCAGCGTTCACCGAATCTACGAGCACCTTCTTTCCATAAGAGATCGTCAGCGTTTGAAGGTCAATCATCGAGATCATCCCCTTTCGATCTTTGGAACACTCAGGCGCACCATCAACGGAGATACGGCGCCCAAGACCACCAGCAGAGCGCCCGATGCGCCGACGACCTCTCCAAAAGGCATCGCGTTCGTCCCTCGCCCAAGGAACCCAATCGTCCCCACCTGGGAAGCGGGATCAAACGAGGCGAATGGAGCCAGCAGCGCGACGCCCATGCCCACGCTTTCAACATGAGCGCTCAACGAACCCAACACCAAGAGAACCGCGCAAACCATTCCGGTGACAACGGGGTTGCGGCTAATCGCTGCTGTCAACGCAGCGACGACGGAAATCACGCCGTATGCCATGACCAGCAACGGAATACTGCACAACACCGCCTCCCCCACCGTGGACGTTGTCGAAGCTCCCGCCCGAATGAGAGCGACGGGATACTCCGATCCACCCGCACCGTTCTTAATCACGGACACAACGACAGCGGGAACCATCGACACCAAAAGCAGCACCAAGCCAAGCAGGAGAGCCAGCGCAACAGCCGTCAGAAAACGCACATGCGCTGTTGCGGGGATCTGGAGAACCAGAAGGGAACGACACTGCAGGTGGGTGCACACGAGCGATGTGACAACCACGGGCAACAGCAAAAATAAGGAGGGAAGCGCTGCCTGGAGATACGAAAGGAGGATTAATGGGGGCATCTTCGTACTTAACTCGTAAGCCTTGGGGTCCGGCAAGCTCGCGATCGACTCAAGCAGAAGGGCGCGCGCCTCCGCACGAGAAGGAGTCTCCGGCTCGATTGCAGGAGAGTCGCATCTGCCGCGCCCAGCTCACCTCGAGCGCGCTCGTACGTCGCAAGGCTTCGAAACCCCTCCGCAGGCATAGGCGCGTACACGAAACCCGAAAGAGCATCCCGCATGTCTTCCAGGGCCGCTTTGCCCTCGACGTCCATATTCGCAGCGTTCTGCTCTAGATACCGATCTATTGAACGGAGCTCCCCATCCCTATACCGAACAGCGGAAACGTTATCAGCGTCAGGAAACATCTCGACCAGAGCCGGGGCCAGCATCGTCGTCGACATTGCAATCGCGCATACGGCGAGGGTAGGAGAACGCAGGAGCAGTTTCCCCATCGTTCTTACGTATGCAACGGCGGAGGCACAAGCGCTCGAACGAGTTGCCGTTCTCGATGCAGTGAAGGAACCTCTCTCAAGACAAATCGGGGATATCGGGCACGCGCAGCCGCTCTTTCCAGCAACGCCAAGCAGGCTAATTGCCAGCACCTCGATCCCGATTGCGCATACGAGGGCAATCGCGCCACGCTCGAAGCAAAGTCCAGGCAGATTCACTATCTGCGTTGTCGGGTACGGGCTATAGGCGCCGACGGTCAACTCAGTGTTCGCATACGTAAGGGGATTCAACAGGGCGAACTCACGTAAAGCGATGGATCTTCCGTAATACCCGGGAACCATCGTCACCCCCATCAGGGCACATACGAACACGATTCCAAGCGTAGGGTTATTGGCAATCTTCACGGCAAGGTGAACGACAAGCGAGATGAACGCTGCCACCAAGAATTGCAAGATGGCCGTCTGCGCGAACACCAGCCAAGCCGGTTTGATAACCGGAGTCGCATATTGAATGTAGCCTATCGGATAGAACGGCGAGCCCGGGCCATTCTTCACAAGCGCGGCGATTATCCCTGGAAGATTGATGGCGAGGACGGCAAGCATTGCAAAAACACTCGCCCATACGCTCGATGCAACAAGTCTACCCAGCTCGCCCATCGGTGCCTGGATGATGAGCTTTTCACGTTTGTTAAGACGCGCGGCAAGGAACGAGACGGCAACGGCCGTTGCGACCCATAGCAAGTACTCCTTCGATCCGTCATAATAGGTGTACTCTCCATCCGATATCTGCAGAAACGGAAGTAGGGGAGAGAGCGGTGCCAAGATAAGACGTCCCGCGGCAAGAGGGTACAGAAGCGCGGGCATGCTTGATGAAGAGGTATAGACACCGTCCTCCCCCGCATTCACAAGCGCATCCGCATAGGATGCTGACAATTCCTGCTCAACACGGGTTATTCCCGACTCGAGGTATTCGACCCGTCCGTCGATGCCAGCCGCGCTCCTGAAGACGGGCAGAGCACAAAGAACCATCAACGCAACAACGACAACACAGAGCGACCTGGAGGAGAGAAGCGACCTAAAGATCGCCTTCGAGATTTTGGGCATATTCATCGCCAACCTTAACCTCATCCAGTCGGAACAGAGGGGCCGAACAAAATGCTCGGCCCTTATTACTTGCCGGCAAAGTCAATTTAACATAAACTGTTAAAAAGTAACCTGAGTTTTTTAAATTCTTCGGAGGTTATTATGAGTTCCGACAATCGCACTCCCCGGCTTCATTCCTTCCGCATCGCATGTGCGATAGCCTCTGCGACCCTTTGCGCCACCGCCATCGCACAAGTGGCGTTCTCCTTAAAGCCAGCAATCGAAGTGCTCGACAACCCTGTAATTGCAGACTCCCCCGCGTATCCAGCCCTTGCGATCTCGACATTGGTCCCTGCCGTCATCGGTATCGCTACGACCATCCTCAGCGCCGTTCTCGTGTGGACGATCAAGAGCGGAGACCCCTTCAAGAAAGGGTCTGCGACATGCTTGAAGGTGCTCGGCATTCTCTTCGTTGTTCAAGCTGCCACCAGCCTCTACGCCGGCTCACTCAAAACCTCCGTTTCGATGTTTGGCGGCGAGGGGGCCGTCGGCGCCCAAGAGATCGCTTCATCATTCGATTGGACCTCTCTGGTTCTCGGCATCGTCCTGTTCATGCTTTCCCAGCTCTTCTTGTACGCCCGAGAGCTGTACCTCGACTCCGACGAGATTGCGTAAGGAAACGCCATGCCCGTAATTGTTCGCCTCGACAAGATCATGGCCGAGCGAAAGATTTCCTCGAACGAACTTGCCGAAAGGATTGGAACCACGCCCGTGAACCTGTCCCGTATTAAAAAAGGGCATATTCGCGGCATTCGCTTCAACACACTCGAGCAGCTATGCCTCGCCCTTCGTTGCCAACCCGGAGACCTTCTCGAAGTCATGAGCGAAGAGGATGCCCGAAAGGAGTTCGGACTCGATTGGTCCGCCGAGGATTAGAGGGCGGTCGTACTCGCCCTGCACACGGGGATGCGAATCGGCGAGGTCTGCGGCCTTCGGTGGTGCGATGTGGATTTCGAGACGGGCCTGATCTCGATCAGACACTCGGTGGCGTACGCGAAGGGAATGGGTTCGTTCATCAAGGACACCAAGACCCATGACGCCAGGGGTATCCCCATCGACCCGGTCGGCCTACTCCCCTTCCTGAAGGAGACCCACGAGATCGACTGCGGAAAGCTGCGCTTGCGCGGCCTTACCGGGACGGTCGAGATCGGGGACTGCTACATCCTGTCGGAGCCGGGCGCGACCTTCGCGACGACAAGCTATATCCGCAGGGCGTTCAAGACGTTCTCGGAGACCAACGGCCTCATGGGCACCAACGACGAGCTGATCACGTTCCACGGCCT
>CABSMK010000139.1 GCA_902478825.1 uncultured Collinsella sp. | reverse complement strand
GCCGTGCGCGCCATGGCCGCAGCACTGCGCAACGGTGTCGACTCCATCGTCGCCGCCAACGAGCTCGACATGTCCGCCGCGCGCGATGCGGGTACCTCGGCCGGACTGCTCGATCGCCTGCTGCTGACGCCTGAGCGCGTCGAGGGCATGGCCGCCGGCCTGGAAAAGCTCGCCGAGCTGCCCGATCCCGTGGGCCGCGTGCTCGACCACCGCGTGCTTGCAAGCGGCGTGGACCTGACCCGTGTGAGTGTTCCGCTGGGCCTGGTCGCTATGGTCTACGAGGCGCGCCCCAACGTGACGGCCGACGCCGCAGGCATCTGCATCCGTACCGGCAACGCCTGTATTCTGCGCGGCGGCTCGCTGGCCTATCACTCGTGTGCCATGATCGCCGAGCTGCTGGCCGATGCGCTCGAGGCCAAGGGCTTCCCGCGCGAGGCCGTGTCGATGATCGAGTCCACCGACCGCGAGGCCACTGGCGAGTTCATGAAGCTCCGCGGCATTGTCGACGTACTCATTCCGCGCGGCGGTGCAGGCCTGATCCAGCGCTGCGTGCGCGAGTCGCTTGTGCCGGTGATTGAGACGGGCACGGGCAACTGCCACATCTACGTGCATGAATCCGCCGACTTTGATAAGGCGCTCAACATTATCGTTAATGCCAAGACCCAGCGCGTAGGCGTGTGCAATGCCGCCGAGTCGCTGCTGGTCGACCATGCTGTGGCCGATGCGTTTTTGCCTGCGGTCGTTGCCGTGCTGCACGATCACGGCGTGCTCATTCACGGCGACGAGGCCACGTGCGCCGCGTGCGCCGACGCCGGCTTTGTGGAGGGCGATGACTACGTCGCCGCGACTGAGGAGGACTGGGGTCGCGAGTACCTGGCGCTCGAGATGAGCGTGAAGGTCGTGGCAAACGAGGACCAGGCCATCGCACACATCAATCGCTACGGCACGATGCACTCCGAGGCCATCGTTGCCGAGGACACGGACGCTTGCGAGCGCTTCCTGGATGCGGTCGATGCCTCGGCCGTGTACGCCAACGCCAGCACGCGCTTCACTGACGGCGGCGAGTTTGGCCTGGGCGCCGAGATTGGCATCTCGACCCAAAAGCTCCACGCCCGTGGCCCCTTTGCCGCCGAGGCCCTCACTACCTACAAATACAAGCTCCGAGGCACCGGCCAGGTCCGCCCCTAACGACCGCGCAAGAAAAACCGCCACAAAGGTGCCTGTCCCCTTTGTGGCGGTTTTAGCTGGCGCGGGCGGTTAGGCCTGGAAGGTATCGCGATCGGGCGCGAAGGACTGCATGGCCGCGATGGTGCGGTCAAAGAGCTCGGGGAGCTCCCAGCCGAGCATCTCGGCGCCCTGCGAAATCACGTCGCGCGAGCAGCCGGCGGCAAAGCGTTTGTCCTTGAACTTCTTCTTGAGCGACTTAGTCGTAAAGTCCATAACGCTCTTGCTCGGGCGCATGATGACGGCAGCGCCGATCAGGCCGGTGAGCTCATCGCAGGCAAACAGGATCTTTTCCATCTGCAGCTCGGGCTTGGGTAGTGAGGTGTTGAAGTCCGACGTGTGCGTCTGGATGGCGCGAATGAGCTCGGGAGACGCACCTTCGCCTTCAAGAATCTCGGCAGCATAGATGGTGTGGTTAATGGGGTCGTCCTCATGCTCCTCCCAATCCAGGTCGTGCAGCAGACCGACGATGCCCCAAAACTCCTCGTTCTCGGGGTCGAACTCGCGCGCAAAGTAGCGCATAGTGCCCTCGACTGTCTCGCCATGGGTGATGTGGAACGGGTCCTTGTTGTGCTCGTTGAGCAGTTCGAACGCGCGGTCGCGGGTGATTCCGGCGGTAAGCGGCTCTGCCATAGGAGACTCCTTGTGCTCGTGGGTATCGATAAGAATGAATACTACTAGAACAAGAAAACCACCACAAAGGTGCCTGTCCCCTTTGTGGTGGTTTTTGGCGCGGATGGGTTAGTTGAGGGCGGCTTGGGCTAGGCGGGCTTCGGCGTCCTCCTCGGTGACGCCCAAGGCCACAGCGAACTCCTCGATGGAGCGGCGTTTGGCCTCCTTGAGTACGCGCATGTAGTAGGAGCTGGGTTTTTTATCAGCTTCCTCGGCCAGGCGAATGCGGTGCATCATGGTTTTTGCCACGCGGACCGTCTCGGGCGCGCCCAGCTTGAGCTGCTGCTTAAAGTGTGTCTCCTCAAGTGAGCTGTTGCGCTCGGTAAAGGTGTCGCACTCCAGCTCGTCATAGTGGCTCAGCAAGTGCTCGGCATCTTGCTGCGAGATGGCGGCGTGCAAACGGTCGGCCTGCGCCACGGGGTACATGAGGATCGTCTGCGCATGTCCCTGCTTGGTCTCGAGCAGCAGCATGGGCTGCGGTGTGTCGTCCCTAAAACCGACGACGGTGCAGACTCCCTGGCCCGGATGAATGACGTGTTGACCGATTGAGAACATGCTACCTCCAACTTATACGAATTTACGTATGTCTAGAATAACACGCTGACGTGCGCAAACCGTTACTTTATGCAGGAAAAGCACACAACTCTGATAGGTAAGAGTATTCGATAACAGACGCAGCTCATTCACACCTTTACGCATTTTCAACGCCTGCATAATCTGCAGGCAGACCGGCATCTTTGAGTGACTCCATACAAGCTGTAGTCATTTTTGTGCATATGCAATATCTATTGGCTTTACCCTGCGACAGTGCCCGTCGCTTGTGATAGAGTGCTACAAACTCTGGCTTTTGCCCTACGAGTGACCAAGAGCTCGGGGGCTTTAACACAAGGAGGATCTATGCCCGAGAAGATTGAAGAGCTGGTACGCGCTGCGCTTGCTGCGGCCCAGGAGGCCGGCGACCTTTCCGCATTTGAACTTGACGATTGCGCTATCGAGCGACCGGCTGACACTTCTCATGGCGAGTGGACCTCTACCATGGCCCTGAAGTCCGCCAAGCTGGCCCACTGCGCCCCGCGCAAGATCGCCGAGGCCATCGTTGCCCATATGCCCGAGGACCCCGCGATCGAGAAGGTCGAGATCGCAGGCCCCGGCTTCATCAACTTCTACCTCTCCGTTGCCGTCAAGAATGCCATCTTTGGCGAGGCTCGCGAGAAGGGTATGGACTTCGCTAAGTCCAACGTCGGTGGTGGCCTGAAGACCCAGGTTGAGTTCGTTTCCGCCAACCCAGTCGGCCCCATGCACATCGGCCACGGCCGCTGGGCCGCGCTGGGCGACTCGCTCTGCCGCGTTATGGACCACGCCGGTTACGACATCCAGCGTGAGTTCTACATCAACGACCACGGCTCTCAGATGAACACCTTCGGCAACTCCATCAGCACGCGCTATATGCAGCTTGCCGACATCATCGCCAAGCAGGGTGTGGATATCGACGAGGCTCACAAGCTGCTGATCGCAGACCGCGACGCCTTTGTTGCCGACGAGAACGACGAGCACCCCGAGACCCATCCGTACCAGGACAACTTTGCCGAGACTCTGGGCAAGGACTCCTACGGCGGCGACTACATCATCGACGAGGCCGCCGAGTTCTGGCGCACCGACGGCGATAAGTGGGTCAACGCCGATCCGCAGAAGCGCATGGAGAGCTTCCGCGAGCGCGGCTATGTAAAGATGGTCGACAACATGCGCGACCTCTGCCACGCCGTCAATTGCGACTTCGATCGTTGGTTCTCCGAGCGCTCGCTGTATGTGAAGGACACCGAGGGCGAGACCGCCGGCACCTCCGCCGTCGACCGCGCTTTTGAGAAGCTCGACAAGATGGGCTACCTCTACACTAAGGACGGCGCCCTGTGGTTCCGCTCCACCGACCTGGGCGATGACAAGGACCGCGTTCTGATCAAGTCCGACGGCGAGTACACCTACTTCGCCTCCGACGTCGCCTATCACTGGGATAAGTTCCAGCGCGTCGACCACGTCATCGACATCTGGGGCGCCGACCACCACGGCTACATCGAGCGCGTCCGCTGCGTCTGCGACGCTCTTGGCTATCCCGGCAAGTTTGAGGTTCTGCTGGGCCAGCTCGTCAACCTGCTGCGTAACGGCAAGCCCGTCCGTATGTCCAAGCGCAAGGGCACCATGGTGACCCTGCAGGAGCTCGTCGACGAGGTCGGCTCCGATGCCGCTCGCTACACGCTCATCTCCAAGAGCTCCAACCAGATGGTCGACTTCGATATTGAGGCCGTTAAGAAGCGCGACAACTCCAACCCGGTCTATTACGTGCAGTATGCTCACGCCCGCGTGTGCTCCATCCTGCGCCGTGCCGCCGACGTTACGCCCGAGCAGGCTGACGAGATGGGCATGAAGGCCGTCGCCGCCAAGGCCATCGGTGAGAACGTTGATTACTCGCTGCTGACCGACCCGACCGAGCTCGCCCTTTCGCGTAAGCTCAACGAGCTCACCTGTCTCTTATACACATCTCCGAGCCCACGAGACATGCGCAGATCTCGT
>CABSMK010000138.1 GCA_902478825.1 uncultured Collinsella sp. | reverse complement strand
GAGATCTGCGCATGTCTCGTGGGCTCGGAGATGTGTATAAGAGACAGGTAAAAGCTATTGTTTGCGATAGGAAATTGCGGTGACGGTCGCAGCCTCTAGTGTTTGCCGCCGTGGCTGTTGAGCCAGATATTGCGGCCCAGCATAAGCGCCAGCACCAGCGCGCTCACGTAGCCCATAAAGCCAATGACCGGGATACCAAACACAACCGGCTCGATGCGTGCGTAGTACACCACCGACGAACCGATAAACAGGCCGGCGATAACGATAGCCATCGACATGCGGTCGATAATTCCGCCCAGCTGTCGCAGTGCCTTATCGCTGCTCATGATCTGCGTGTTCACCTTAAGCTGGCCGCGCGTAAGCATGCGCGAAGCCAGCCCCAGGTACTCAGCCGCCTCGAGTGAGCCCTTCGCCGCGCGATAGCTGCTCGCGGCAAGATCGCGCCCCATGTCGCGCACGCGCGCATAGGTGCTTTTCTCGTTTTTAATGTGGGTTTGGATGATCTGGATCATGTTGACGTTGGGCATGTACTCGGTCAGCAAACCCTCGAGCGTCACCATGCCGCGCGCGAACATCGTCACCACGCTCGGCAGCTCAACATCGTTTTTGCGCGCCAGGTTTAGCAGCGAGGTCAAAAACTCGCCGATATCCAGGTCTTTAAGGTCGAGGCCCGCAAAGTCAGCCACGATAAAGTCAAGATCGGACAAAAAGGCCGAATGATCGAGCTCAGCCGAGTCGCCACGCGTCACGGCGAAGCGCATGAGCGAATCCTTGAGCTTGGGCACGTCACCCTCGGCCACGGCGAAAATCATGTCCTTTACGATACCGCGATCGTGACTCGACATGCGTCCGACCATGCCCAAGTCGATAAAGTAAACGATACCGTCTTTGAGGATGATGTTTCCCGCATGCGGGTCGGCATGGAAAAAGCCGTCGTCGAGCACCTGCGTCGAGTAGTCCTCGACAATCGCGGCACCGATCTTTTCCAAGTCATAGCCCTCGGCCACCAAGCGTTCAGGATCGGCGATCGAAATGCCGTCGACGTAGTCCATAACCACCACGTGCTCGGTGCACAGGTCCAGATAGGATTTAGGGCACGTCACGCCATGAACGCTCTTATGGAACTCGTAGAAGTCGTTGAGGTTTTTGGCCTCGGCCAAAAAGTTGGTCTCCTCGCGAAACGAGGTCCACAACTCCTCGACTACGCCGTGCAGGTCAACGAATTGATCGGTGTTGACGAACTTGGAAACGATACGCACCACCGAGCGGATGATATCGATGTCCTGTGCCATAACCTGCTGCGCACCGGGGCGCTGCACCTTGACGGCCACGTCCTCGCCCGTCACCAGACGAGCGCGGTGCACCTGCGCGAGCGACGCGCTACCGAGCGGGTTGGGGTCGATCGCATCGAACATCTCCCCCAGGCGCAGGCCGTATTCTTCTTCCAGACAGCTGAGTACGACCTCGTACGGCACCGGCTCCACGTCGGAGCGCAGACGACGCAGCTCGTCGCAAAAGCGCTGCGGCAGAATCTCGGACCGGTTGGCCAAAATCTGCCCCATCTTGACGAACATGGGGCCGAGTTCCTCGAGCAGGCGGCGCAAACGAACCGGCGTGAGGTTATCCCACACGCGGTACTTTTTGACCAGGCGAACAATCTGCCCAATGCGTTCGCGACGACCCGCCGGCGTGAGCTGGTATTCCTCGTCCGGCGCCATCGCGTCGGGCTCCTCGGGCACCATATCGACGGCGCGCGGCTTCTTGCGAGCGCCCGAGACGGCGGCATCGACCTCATCGACAACCGCCGCCTCGTCACCCAAAGGATCTAGATTGTTGTAATCGGTGGTGGAATCTGCCATCTGCGCTGCTACTCGGCCTCTTCGGTATCCTTCGCATCGTCGGGCTCAACGGACTCAACGGGCACCGAGGTCACGTTGTCCTCGACTGAATCGACGATGTCGCGCACATGGGCCAGGAAGGCCGTGCGCTCGGGGGCGGTCATGACGCGGACGCGAGCAAGAATGAGCTCGTCGAGCACGCGCTGGGCCGCGGTCTCGCCCTGCATGCCCAAGCGCTCGGTCAGATCGGAGATGGTACCGCCGGCCTGCTCGAACATGTCGGACACGCTGCGGGCGATATCGGGGGTGGCGGTGTCCTTGCGGACCTGCTCGCCCTTGGTACTGAGGTCGTCGAGAACCTTCTTGCTGCCCTCGACGGCAACGGCGGCAGCGCCAAAGCCAACGTTGATGGCGCCGTTAACAAGCTGATCGAGTTTCATAACCATGGTTGTCTCCAATCACAAACAACTGCATTGGCGTTCTTGTACCCAAGATCGAGTGAAAGCGACAAAGCGTTTTAGCGCTATTCGATCGACGGGAAATCCCTATCTCACGTTGTCGTTCATCGCGAAAGAGTTCTTCATGGCGCAGCTCGTGGTGTAGAGCGCCTTGCCCAGTAGAGCATCGGTCTCTACGCGAACACGCTCGGCAAAGGCCTCGTTGGCGCGTGCAAGTTCGGCAGGCACCTCGGCCTCGGGCAGAGCGGCTACGGCAGCATCGACGTCATGGATCTGCTTGTGGCCCATGCCACCGACCTTCTCCTGATAATCCTCGACCGCGCGACCGCACTCATGGAAGCGGACGTCAGCCAGCGCGCCGATCAAGCGGTTGGCCCAGTAGAAGTTTTCGGACGTCACGCGAGCCTGCGTGTCGGCATAGTACTCGGGCATGGTCTCGACGTTGGCGTACAGCGGAACCAGCGCGTTAAACGAGTTGGAACCAAAGGCCATCCACTGCACGGCGCGATAGGCCGGCTGCGCATAGGGGCGCAGCTGCAGCACGGCGAGCTGGCTGTTGCGGTTGATACCGATGGGGCGATAGGCGCCGCGCGTGGCGGGCGTGCCCTTGCTGCCGTAGCAGTCGTACTCCGTGCCCTGGTAGTGGCTCGAGAGTACGTACTTAATGTCCTCGATGGTCACCTTGCGCTCGGGCACGCGGCTCCAGGGGATATCGTCGCTCTCGGGCGTATAGTCGGCCTCGGGACCGTCCCACACATCGCTGGGATTGAGGCAGCGCTGCATGTACCAGGCGCGCGGCGTGTTGTAGACGTGATCGCTGTCGCTGTGCGAGCCAAAGGCCTCGCGCGGGTTAAAGACCGCGGCGGGACCGTCGCCCTTAACACCCAGCGTCAGGTCCAGATGCCACTCGGCCATCCAGGCGCGCAGGTCGGCAGAGCACATGTGGTCGACTTGGGCGCCCTCGGCGTCATCCAGGTCAAAGCTGTCGATACCCAATTGGTTGGGCATGGTCACATAGGCGTCATCGGGCACACGCTTGGCAATCCAATGATGGCCGCCGATGGTCTCGAGCCACCAGATCTCGTCCACATCACTAAAGGCGATGCCGTTGTTCTCATAGGTGCCGTAGCGCTCGAGCAGGTCGCCCAGGATACGCACGCCGTCGCGGGCGGACTTGGCATACGGCAGCACCAGGGTCACCATGTCCTCCTCGCCCAGGCCACCGGGCCGTGCCGGAACGTATCCATCCTCGCCTTCGTTGCCCTTGGCGGGCACGTAGTCCACGAGTGGGTCGGCGCCGCGGACGCGCTCGTTGGTGGTGAGCGTCTCGGTTGCGGACATGCCCACATTGAGCTCGTTGAAACCGGCCTCGGCCCAGATGCCGTGGCCCGGAACAACATCGGGGACGCTCGTGTAGCGCATGGGGTTATCGGGCAGTTCAACGGTCAGGTGACTCAGGACGCTCGTGTAGACGCGCGGCTGCTCGTCAGGATGCACCACGCGCATACGCTTGGGCTCAAACACCCCGTTGGACGAGTCCTCGTTACGCGCGACAAGCGTCGACCCGTCGTAGCTTGCGTTTTTACCGACCAGAATCGTTGTGCACGGCATGCGCATCCTCCTTGAGCGAAGAAATCAAACGGCAACAGTGTATCGCTTCGACGCAAAAAGGGCGAAACCACGGCGCTGGCAACCCCTGTGGTCAAAAAATGCCAAATATGAGTACTGTCACTAATTTAGTAACAGCAATTTTGCTACGCATGGGTGTCGAAAGTCTACATTTGTTCAAAAATTAGATGATGTACTTCCCCATAGGTCCAATAAAATAGGCTCTCTATCGATAATAAATATCGTAAGAGAGCCAAATTAACCTAAAATATATGTGACTATCTTGGCAACAGTACTCATATTTGGCATTTTTTGTCCACGGGGTATAGAACTAACCCCTCAAACAGCCCAAAACGCCTATTTCAATGCGCGCTCGGCCGCTTCGATCACGTGTTTGGCGAGGATCGCCGTCGTCACAGCTCCCACGCCGCCCGGCACGGGCGTGATGGTGTCAACAACCGGCTCTGCAGCATCAAAATCAACGTCCCCGACCAGCTTGCCAGCGGCCTCGTCCCAATTCTGTCTCTTATACACATCTCCGAGCCCACGAGACATGCGC
>CABSMK010000137.1 GCA_902478825.1 uncultured Collinsella sp. | reverse complement strand
CCGCCGTGGGCTTGCCGCCCTCGAGCTCGACCAGGCCATCGTAGCGGCCACCGCCGCCGATGGAGCCGACGCCGGCGCCAGGGGCCTCGACCTCAAAGACAGTACGGGTGTAGTAGTCCAGGCCGCGCACCAAGGTGGGATCCTCGACATACTCGATACCCGCCGCATCCAAATAGCGCTTGACCTGCTCGTAGTGCTCGCGGCACTCGTCGCACAGGTTGTCACTCATCAGCGGCGCGTCGGCCATGATCTCGCGGCAATGGTCGTTCTTGCAGTCGAAGGCACGCAGCGGGTTGAGCTCGGCGCGCTCGCGGCACTCGTCGCACATCTCGTCTGCGTGATCGAGGATGAACTGCTTGACCTGCTCGCGGTAAGCCGGACGGCACTGGGCGTCACCCATCGAGTTGATGAGCAGACGAAGCTTGGAAAGATCGAAGCCCAGGCGCTTGTAGAACTCCATGAGCATGATGATGCACTCGGCGTCTGCCGCCGGATCGGGAGCGCCGAGCCACTCGATGCCCACCTGGTGGAACTGGCGCAGACGGCCCTTCTGGGGGCGCTCGCCGCGGAACATGGCCTCGGCATAGTAGGCCTTAAACGGCGTGGAGCCCTGAGGCACCAGGTTGTTCTCCACGACGGCGCGCACCACACCGGCCGTGCCCTCGGGGCGAAGCGCCAAGCGCTGCTTGGGCTTGAGCTTGGTATCGGTACCCTCGGTAAAGACGCGCTCCAGGTTGGCGCCGCTAAAGACGCGGAACATCTCCTTGCGCACGACGTCGGTCGACTGGCCGATACCGTGGACAAAGACGTCCACCTGCTCGATCGCGGGCGTCTCGATAGGCTTAAAGCCAAACGGCTCGAATACGCCGGCAGCGATCTGCTGCATCTTTTGCCAGGCGCGCATCTCGGCGCCGATAAGGTCGCGGGTTCCCTCCGCCTTCTGTGCCTGCATGGGCAAACACCTTTCTTTTGTATCGCGTCATAGGTAGTGGTCATTATACGGCACAAACACAAACCGCGGCGGCGCGTCTGACCGAACGAGGGTATGGGGGCTCGTTCGGCCAGATGCGCCGCCGCGACAGCCGGTCCGCTTTCCTCCGACCCCTTCGGGTCACATGATCTGTTGGGGACGGAGGAAAACGGATCATTCGTAGGCCCGTGGCCGCCTTGGAAATCGAATGATGGTACGAGCATCCATTCGGCTTCCAGGGCAGCCACGGACAGAACGGGGCGAACAGAAAAGAGCGACGGACGTCTACTCCCCCGCCACGCTCGCGCGCAGCTTGGCGGCGATGGGCTCGGATGCCAGCAGGAACACGAGCATAACCACGGAGCACGCCAGGCACACGATCCAGGTGCTCGCAAAGGAGCCCGAGACGGCAAAGAGCACGTAGACCTGCCACAGCTCACCGACAAAGCTCATGCCAGCAAGCACCGCCGAGGTAGCGATAACGGTGAGCGAGCCCAATACGCGGCCACTCACCTTATCGGCAACATGACCGATAACGAGCGAACCCACGACACTCACCACGGTGGAGATGGCATTGGAGACGTTGTACTGCGCAAGGGAAATACCCAGGTCGCTGACGATCAGCGGCTGGAACAGGCTCATGCAATTGACAAAAATCGTGTAACACGTGGCCATGATCACGAAGCCGGAGGCCACCACGAGTCAGCCGGGGAAGAACTTACGCTGCTGGGGCATACTGCTCCTTTTAGACAAACGAATAGCCTGCGCCGGGCGCCGGTAGTGCCCAAGATTGCCTTGAAAGACAAGGGCATAGGCCTTACGGCCATGCCCGCAGGCTTGAAAGGCAAGGTTGGGTGCTACCGGTGGTCGGCGATATAGCCCAAAGCGACGGCGGTATAGGCCGCGGCACCGAGCGGCAGCTCGGCATCGTTAAAACGTGCCTTGGGATGGTGCTGGGCAAAGTGTTCGTCCGTGTCGGTTACGGCCGCGCCCACGGTAAAGTACGCACTCGGAATCTCGCTCGAGATAAGCGCGAAGTCCTCACTCGCCATGGCATGGAAAAGCGGCAAGAAAGCCGCCTTGGGCAGCACTGCGCCCACGTAGCCAAGCGACGCCTGAGTCATATCGCTGTCGAGTACAAGCGGCGGAACATCCGAAAGTGTCTCGATGGTCGCCGGCGTACGATAGGTCGTGGCAACGCCGTTAACGACCTCCGCGATGCGGGTCTTTAGGTGAACCATGAGCTCAACATCAAAGCCGCGCAGCGTTCCCTCGAGCACGCAGGTGTCGGGGATGACGTTGGCCGCTTGGCCACCGGCAAACTTACCCACGGTCAGTGCGACCTCCTTGGCCGCCGGCACTTCGCGAGCAATGAGCTCCTGAAGCGCCAGGTGCACATGGACGCCGGCCGTGATGGGGTCGATGCAGATCTCGGGGCTCGAGCCATGTCCGCCCTTGCCCTGCAGCGTGATGCGGAAACCGTACACGCCCGAAAGCGCCGGGCTCCCATAGAGCACCAGGCCGAGCGGCGATTGGCTGTTAACATGCATGGCAAAAGCCGCCTGAGGACGCGGGTTCTCGAGCAAGCCGTCGGCGATGGCAGCGCGTGCCCCCTCAAAGGTCTCCTCGCCCGGCTGGAACAGCAGTTTGACGGTAGCGTTGGCGTCGACAAGCTCGGCCTCGCGGGCCTTGAGCAAGCGCGCCGCACCAAGCAGCGCCGTCGCGTGCATATCGTGACCGCAAGCATGCATGCAGCCGTTCGTAGAGGCGAAAGGCTCGCCCGACTCTTCGGCAACGGGCAGGGCATCCATGTCGCCACGCAGCATAATGACCGTTCCGGCCTGTTCGTCCGTGCAGACGCCATTGCCCTGGGCCGCGGTGGCACCGGCACCGACAAGGCCCACAACACAGGAACCATCGACGAGCGTGGCAAACGGGATGTCCATCTCGGCCAGGCGCGCTTGGATATACGCAGAGGTCTGCGGGAGGTCGTTACCAAGTTCGGGCGTCCGATGCAGATCGTGACGCCATGCGGCAAGCTCATCGGCAAAAGTTTGAGCCTCTTTGACCAGACTGTCGCCAATGGCGGCTTGCACCGCCGCGGTGGCCTTGGGCGCTGATTGCGGTTGAAGATCGGACAGTGCTGGTGCCATAGATGCCCTCCAGTAACGTTTTTGCAGCAAGCACTTTGATAGCGTAAAGTGCAAGGTACTACTTTAAGGGCGACGCATAAAAAATGCCGCCCCGGGAGGCGGCGCAACAAATTGTTTACAATTGCGGGCGCGGCTTTCGACGCAAAAAATCGAAATGCGTCTCGCTCAAGATAATCGAAAGAAAGATGAGCGCGAAGCCGGCGAGCAGGCGCGAGGTGAGCGCCTCCCCCATCAGCAGCACCGAGAACAGCACACCCGAAGGCGACTCCATCGAAAGGAGCAGCGAGCCCGTCGAGGCCGGGACATGCGCCAGGCCGACGTTTTGGATGAGCAGAGCCACACATGTGCAGCCCACCGAGAGAAACGCCATCACACTGATAAAGCTCGGCGTCCAAACGGACAGCGGCGCTTGGGTCTCGAATAGCAGCGACGAGATCAGGCTCAGCACGCCGTTGCCCACAAACATCCAAAACGTGATGACGTTGATGTCCATCTTGCGGCCATACTTGGCGGTCACCGCCATCTGGATGGCAAAGAAGACCGCACCGCCCAGTGTGATGACATCGCCGACATTGAACTCGACGCTATCGAGCGCCACCAGACCAATACCCGCCAGGCACAGCAACGCGGCGCCCAAGTTGTAACGGGTAAGCTTTTCGCCGCTTAGAACGTAGCTCGCAAACGGAACCAAGATGCAGTACGTGCCCGTCAAAAATGCACTCTTGCCTGCCGTGGTCTGTGCCAGGCCGATCGTCTGCAAACCGTAGGCACCCCACATGAGCGTGCCCATGCCAAGTCCAACAATCAGGTTTCGAGCGTTGAAATGGGCAACAATGCGCTCGTGGAAGATGGCAAGCATGACCAACGACGCCGGAAGAAAACGAATGTAGAGCAGCTCGAACACCGGAATGGTATCGAGCGCATCCTTCATGGTGGTGAAGGAATAGCCCCAGATGACCGCCACCGAAAGCAGCAAGACCTTCCAGAACAGCGGCGAGCGCGCACCGGCACCGCGAGAGGCACCGCCGGCACCTAGGTCTTCGCGGGCTACAGGGCTATCGGGCATATTCTCGATTTCGTTGGCAGCGTATTGGGCCATGGAACATCCTCACACTCAATCTGGGCGTGGTGTCCGCACGCGTATGGCTGCGTGCCGCCTCATGGTCAAATAAAAACGGGGCGCACCGGACCCCCGGTACGCCCCGCTACTGTAGCAACAACCAGCGTTGCATCGCAATCCAGCCCACTAAAGCGTTTTGTTCCGCCGTTCTACCGAACGGCGGACCGCTTGACGCTGCGCGAGCCGCATTCACACCAATCTGACGTTCAATTTCAAGGGCGCGACCAGAAGGTCAGCGCCCTCTCATTTCACGTCACCTTGGCGCAAATGCGGCTCGCTCGCTCATATGACCCAATCCGCTGTCAAGAGCCACAATGGCCCCGCCGACCGCTT
>CABSMK010000136.1 GCA_902478825.1 uncultured Collinsella sp. | reverse complement strand
TTGTGGGCACGCTCTCGCGCGATGCAGATCGCGGCGCCGCCTTCACCACTAAGCGCGGCGGCGAGCGTTACTTCACCGCGCTTGACGAGCTTGCGTCCGCTGCCGACGTCGACGCTGTCTACATCGGCAGCCCCAATGCGCTCCACTACGAGCAGGCGCTCGCCTGTATCGCCGGCGGCAAGCACGTTATCGTCGAAAAGCCCTTTTGTGCCACCGAGGCGCAGGCGCTCGAGGTCTTTCGCGCAGCCGAGGCGGCGGGCGTCGTAGCCCTCGAGGCCATGCGCCCGCTCCATGACCCCGCTTTCCACGCCGTCGAGGACGCCCTGGGCGAGATTGCGCCCATTCGTCGTGCATCGTTGCGCTTTGGCAAGTATTCCTCGCGCTACAACGAGGTTCTCGCGGGGCGCGCCACCAATATCTTTGACTGCAATATGGCATCGGGTTCCCTCATGGACATCGGCGTCTACACCGTCGAGCCCATGGTCGAGATTTTCGGCATGCCCTCCGGCCTTACGAGCATGGCTACTCTGCTCGACCCCGCCACGCGACAGCTCACGCACGGCCCCATCGACGGTTGCGGTTCCATCCTCGCCAGCTACGGCGGTGGCCGTATCTCCGTCGAGCTTGCGCACTCCAAAATTACGAATGACCTGCTGCCCTCGCAGATTGAAGGCGAGCGTGGCACTATCCAGATCGACCATCTGTCCACGCCCCGCAACGTCCGCATCGACTATCGCGGCGACGTCGTACGCGGCTCGGCGACCGAGGTACCGCGCGAACAGGGCGACAACGGCCGCGTGCTCGACCTTCCCAAATCGAGCAACACCATGGAATACGAACTCACAGACTTTATCACCGCCATCGGCGGTATCGATAACGTTAAGGAAGAGATTTGGGAGACCCCGGCGGGACGCCACGAGCTCGGACACTACCGCGATGTCACGCTCGTCTCACTGCGCATCATGGATGCCGTACGCCAGCAGGCCGGCATTACCTTCCCGGCCGACGCAGACAAGCAGGCCTAGCGATGAGCTTCTTCGATACGTTCTTCTCCAGCGTCGCCGGCGGCAGCCGCGAACTCCAAAAGCTCTCTGGCGTCGAGTTCGAGCTGCGCCGCAGGCTCACCGTGCTCGCAAGCGACGAGGCCACTCAAGACGCCCCGCAGCGCTATTTCCTGCGGTGGGAGGGGCAAGTCCAGGGCGTCGGTTTCCGCTTCACCAACACCAACCTCGCACAGGCGCGCTCCCTCACCGGCTGGGTGCGCAATATGGAAGACGGCTCGGTTGAGATGGAGCTACAGGGCACGCCGGCAAACATCGTGTCTCTGCTCGAGGCGCTTCATGCCTCCTATGAGCGCATGGGGACACGTTTTCGCCTTGTAGACGCTCAAGCTCGCACCCCGCTTGCCAACGAGGATGGTTTTAGCCCTCGCTATTAGTATTGTGTTCTAAATAAGGTATCATTTGCTTCATGCCGTTTACAGAAAAGAGGCGAGGCGCATGGCGGTGCAAAGAAGGAATACCAGGCAGCGAAAGCTGGTTCTTGACGCTGTGCGCCAAAGCTATAACCATCCCACCGCCGACGAAATCTACAATGTCGTACGCGAACAGGATGACAAGATCAGCCGCGGCACGGTCTACCGCAACCTCAATCTCTTAGCCGACGCCGGCGAGATTCTTTCTATTAAGACGCCGGGCGGCAGCCGCTTCGATCGCACCATCGAGCCGCACGCACATATCATCTGCACCTCGTGCAGCCGCGTCATCGACGTGCCGCTCCCCTTCGATGCCCAGCTCGACGCCAGGGCATCCGAACAAATCGGATGGAGCGTCAGCTCGCACTACACCATCTTTGAGGGACTCTGCCCCGACTGCCGGTAGCCTTTGGGGCATGCCTGCAAATCTACTTTCCCATCCGTTACAGCAAACAGTACATTTCTAGGCATGTCCCGAAAACCTACTCGGCGAGCAGGCGGCGCAGTTCTTCTTCGACCGTGTGCACGTAACGGACGCGATCGTTGATACCGCGCATGGTGGGGTTGCAGCTCTCCATCAGATAGGGATGGCCCACGACGTTGAGCATGTCGCGATCGTTCTCATTGTCGCCAAATGCCATCATCTCATCGGGCGAAATCCCCAGGACACGACCGTAATCGGCAAGCGCGGAGCCCTTGCCCGAACCGAAACCGATAAGGTCCGTCCATGCGGTTCCTGACGTCATCACATTGACACGGTCGCCAAAGAGGCGCTCGAAATACTCCCGGGCCGCCGGATATTCCACCTCGGGCGTCTGGAAGCCAATCTTAATGACATCCTCGTCGATGTCCTCGGGACGGTCGACCACCGCCACATCGCAGTGGACCACATAGCGCAAATGGTCGACGAACGCATCGTTGCCGCTCATGGTGTAGATGTGCCCCTCACACGAAAGGGTCATGTCGGTATGGGGATACGCAACCACGGTATTCGCGATAACCATAGCAAGGCTACGCTCCATGGAACGCTTGACGACGGCACGCCCCTCGCTCATCACCAGGGTTCCGTTTTCGCATACATAGGCGAGCTCATCGGCCACCGGGGCAAACAGGTAGCGCAAGCTCGCATATTGACGGCCACTCGCCGGCATAAACACGATACCACGACGATGCAGCTCATCGATAAGCTCAAAGGCCTCGGAACGCAGCTCGCGCTCCCCCGGATGCAGCAACGTGCCGTCCAAATCGCATGCAATCAGTTTGATTCCCTCAAGACCCATATGCTTCCCCCAAAGCCTCATATCAACAGCAAGACGGACCTTGATCGGTCGCCCCTCAAAGCCCGTCTTGCGCATACGCGCGCTTAGCCGCGCGCCTTTTTTACGATGGTAAAGTCGGGAGCCATGCTCACGACGACCTCCGCCGCACTCGACGCAAAGCGCCGGTCCGCATCGAGTTCACGGGTAACCAGCGAGAGCCGAACACCCTCGACACCCCGGAGCATGCGGCCCAAAACAGGCTGCACCGGCGTATACATGCGCACAGTATGCTCGTCCGAGTCGCCCCGGAAGAGCGGCGCATGCATGTTGCCGATCTCCCAGCACGAATGCGCGAGCGCAATCGGGTCCATGCGGTCAACTTCGACCAAATTAACCTCGGCGCTGCGCAAGCGCACGACAACCGCCACGGGCACCATGCCCGAACGGTCAATGGCGAGCACGTCGCCGTCGGCAAGACGACCGCCGTCGGCAGTATCCAGCCGAACATCGACCGTGCGCCCCAGCTCCGTCACGCCCACAAACGCGTATACATCAGCCTGGTCCCAATCGAGCAGTAGCTCGTCAACTTCAAAGACGCCGCCCAACTTCCGGCGAAGCAGGAGTTCATAGGACGGATCGTTGAGATTTCCCAAGCATGTCGTCGAAACCAAGCGTTCAGGCATACTCTAACCCTCGACCTCGACGAGCTCGATATCAAAGTTGAGGTCCTTACCGGCCAGCTCGTGGTTGGCGTCGAGCGTCACGGCCTCGGGCGTTACATCGATGACCACGGCGGGGACGGGCATACCGCTCGGCGTGGACAGGAAGAGCTTCATGCCCTTCTCAATCTGCTCGATGTTGGGAACCTGTTCGGCCGGGAAGGTCAGAACCATCTCGGGATTGTGCTCGCCGTAGGCATCGGCAGCAGGAATGTGCACGGTCTTCTTCTCACCCACCTGCATGTCGACAACAGCGGCGTCGAAGCCCTTGATCATCTGGCCGGCGCCGCAGGTGAACTCCAGCGGCTCGCCGCGATCGTAGGAGCTATCGAACTGCGTGCCGTCGTCGAGCGTGCCGCGATAATGAGTCTTGACCTTCTTGCCCTGGTTGGACATGGAAACCTCCGTGATAAGGGCGGCGCACAACACGGGCCGCCATGAACATATGGCGCTAACTATACCCTAGTCATACAATTTGAAGACAGTTTGCAAAGAAACGCTGCAACCGGAGGAACCATGGCATATCCCGTATTTGACCTACACTGCGACACCGCCGACCGAATCGGCTGGGCCACGCTCGATCTCGACCTGCGCTTTACCGCCGGCACCGACGGTTATTTCCCCGGCGACGAAACGCATCCGCAAGATTTCGACCTCATCGAGGGTAACGCCTGCGCCATCTCGCTCGCAAAGATCGGCAACACGCCGTGGGCACAGTGCTTCGCTACGTTTGTCCCCGACGAGATCCCCACCGCCCACGCCGCGCGCTTCCAGGCGCAAATCATGGCGCATATGAGCGGCCAGGCAATGCTCAACCACGACCGCATGGTCAACGTGCGCAGCGCCGCAGACATTCGCCCCGCGCTCAAGGACGGCAAGATCGCCTGTATCCACACCATCGAAAACGCCACGTTCTTTGCCGAGGACCCCGCGCTGATCGAGGTGCTCAAGAGCCTGGGCGTGCTTATGTCGTCACTCAGCTGGAACGCGCAGGGACCGCTCGCGAGCGGCCACGACACCCACGCCGGCCTTACCGCCGCCGGCGTCGAGGCACTTACGCAAATGGAGCACGCCGGCATGGTACTCGACGTCTCCCACCTCAACGATGAGTGCTTTGACGAGGTTGTCGCCCACG
>CABSMK010000135.1 GCA_902478825.1 uncultured Collinsella sp. | reverse complement strand
CCCACCTGCTGCCCACACCTATGATGAACATCCTCAACGGCGGCGTGCATGCCGACAATAACGTTGATTTCCAGGAGTTCATGATTATGCCGGTGGGCGCCCCGAGTTTTGCCGAGGGCCTGCGTTGGTGCGCCGAGGTCTACCACACCCTCAAGGGCGTGCTGCACGAGGCCGGCCTGGGCGGCGGCGTGGGCGACGAGGGCGGCTTTGCCCCCAACCTTAAGACCAATGCCGAGCCGTTCGAGTACATCACCAAGGCCGTCGAGAAGGCTGGCTTTAAGCCCGGCGTCGACTTTATGTACGCCATGGATCCGGCGTCCACCGAGTTCTACAACGCTGAGACCGGTATGTACGAGCTCAAGGGCGAGGGTGTTGAGTACACGAGTGCCCAGATGGTCGATTACTGGGAGAAGCTCGTCGACACCTATCCCATCATCTCCATCGAGGACGGCATGGCCGAGGAGGACTGGTACGGCTGGGTTGAGCTCACCCGTCGCATTGGCAACAAGGTGCAGCTGGTGGGCGACGACCTGTTCGTCACCAACACCGAGCGCCTTAAGAAGGGCATCGAGCTGGGCGCCGCCAACGCGATCCTGGTCAAGGTCAACCAGATCGGCACGCTCACCGAGTCGTTGGAGGCTATCGAAACCGCCAAGGAGGCCGGCTACGCTTGCATCGTGAGCCACCGTTCCGGCGAGACCGAGGACTCCACGATCGCCGACCTGGTCGTGGGCGTTAACGCCGGCCAGATCAAGTCGGGCGCCCCGTGCCGCAGCGACCGTATCGCCAAGTACAACCAGCTCATCCGCATCGAGGACGAGCTCGAGGGCAGCGCGCGCTACGCCGGCAAGGCCGCGTTCTACAACATTCGCTAGGCACGCGGAGGTCGCGGGGGCGGGGAAGACTCGGCTCCGTTCCACTTCTGATGGCCGCCATTGGGCGCTGGGCCATATAGCTCAGCGCCTTTTTTATGTCGAGCAAAGGCTGGCGAAGGCGGTGCGCACGCTCGTGCTATAACTAGAATACTTAGCGCAAACAAACCTCAACCGCACAAGGCGCACATGGATCAGATTTACGACAACAGGTACTATTCCGCCGGTTCGCGTGAGCCGTCGCCTCGCCGTGCGCGCACGGTGCAGCTCGGTGGGTCCGCCTACGCCGGCGCCGACCGCTCCATGCAACGCCCGACAAGTACCTCGCGCCCCAATGCTCAAGTGAATACTTCGACAGATGGACCAGTGCGCCCGGCACGTTCGTCGCATGCTCAGCGCTCGTCGGCTCAAACGCACGATAGGTCGAGCAGGCCCTCGAACCGTTTTTCGGGCTCGGACTTTATGCACTACGCCAACGACAACGCGGTGGTCAAGGCAATCTACGACTTTACCCACGGTCCTCAGCGAGGGCTGTTTGTTGGCATTGTCGTTGCCCTGGCGCTCGTGAGCCTGTATTTCCCCGTGCGCGACCTGTATGTGGCAAAACGCTCGAGCGACATCTTGGCCAAGCAGGTCGAGATTCGCGAGCAATATAACGACGACCTGCAAAAAAGCGTCGACAAGCTGCTCTCGGAGGAGGGTATCAAGGATGCGGCATCCGAGGACTTGGGCCTGGTGATGCCAGGCGAGAAGAGGATTGAAGTGCAGGGCCTGGACGACGATTCGGATCCTTCGTCGAGCCAGAAGTCTTCAAACGCCAAGAAGGCCAGCGAAGTTGCCAAGGAAATCGAAGAAGTCGGTAAGGACGCGCCGTGGTACATCCAGGCGCTCGACATGCTGTTTGGGTTTAACGGTGTCGAGGGCCAGACGGTCGTGTCCAACGGCAAATAGCGCCCGGAGGGGAGCCCGCAATGACAAATTGCAAACGCTATAAGGTAGCCGCGATCGACCTGGGAACGGTGTCGTCGCGACTGGTGTTGGCCCAGGTCGAGGGCGGGGCGATCGTGGAATCGTCCAAGCATACCGAGATTACCGATCTGGGCGAGGGCGTGGACGCGACGGGCCGCTTTTGCGAGGCGGCGGTCGAGCGCGTGCTCGCCGCATGCCGCATGTTTGTGGACGAGGCGCGTGCCTTTGGGGCCGCGTGCGTCTGCACCACGTGCACGAGTGCCGCGCGCGATGCGTCCAACGCTGCGCTGCTGCTGGACGGCCTGCGCGATTTGGGGCTTGAGCCACAGGTGATTCCGGGCGAGGTCGAGGCGCGCCTGACATTTTTTGGCGTGGCGCACGACTTTGCCGGTGAACGCATTATCGTCGCCGATTCGGGCGGCGGCTCCACGGAGCTTGCGACGGGCGTGTACGCGCCGGAGCGCGGGGTCTTTGCGCTGGAGGGAACGCGTTCGCTGGACATCGGTTGCCGTCGCGTGACGGAGCGGTTTTTCTCGGCGCTGCCGTCTGCGGACGGCGAGCTTACTGCCGCTGCCGCGTGGGCAGGTGAGCAGTTCGCCGCCTATTTTGAAGGCCTGCCCAGCGATTTTGAGCGCGCCGAGCGCCTCGTTGCGGTGGGCGGTACCGTCACCACGCTCGTGGCGCTGGTCCACGAACTGGAGCCGTACGACTCGAGCTTTGTGCACCTGCGCGAGCTTTCGCTGGACCAGGTTTCGGCCGCTATCGAGCGCATGTCCACGCTGGACGTGGAGGGCATCGCCGCGCTGCCGGGCGTGCAGTCCAAGCGTGCAGGCGTGATTCTCGCTGGCGCCGTGGTGATTCGCGAGCTCATGCGAGCCGGCGGCTACGACACGCTCACCGTAAGCGAGAACAGCCTCCTCGCCGGCATGGTCGCCACCATCAACGAGGTTCTCGACGGCGAGCTACCCACCATTGGCTGGACCCCCAACCTCAGCGCCCTCTAAATAAGTTGCGGTGAAATACGGACTAAAATCGCCCTTTCGGGCACCAAACAGTCCCTATTCCACCGCAACTCAACAGCCGGCACCTGGGGACAGTCCTTGCGGGGCGTCCCTACAGCGCCTATGCCAGCTTGTCGATTTGCCCAATCTCCCAAAGCGGAATATTGACGAGCATGCCCTCGTCTCTATATGCCGCCAGGGAGCTCCTCACGCAACGCTCGAGCTTGAATTTTTCGCAGGCTATTTTCAGACTCTTCGCTTTAAGGTTCTCTGCCGCCTTGACCTCAAGCGGAAGCACGGTTCCCGCATGGTCGATGGCAAAGTCGGTTTCGGCATTGCCAGAGGTAGAGGACCAATACGCGGGAGTTTTGTCCTGGAGCAAAAGCTCCTGCGCGACGTATTGTTCGGTCAGCGAACCTTTGAACTCGGTAAAAACAGCGGATCCGTTAAGAACGATGGCCGGAGAGAGACCGGAGAGCGCTCCGAGGATGCCGGTGTCGATGCAGAACAGTTTGAAGCCCGAGAGGTCTTCGTAGCTCGAGAGCGGTGCCTTTAGAGCGGAAACACGTGGCACCTTATGAACGATTCCGTAGTCCGTGAGCCACTGGAGGCTTTCCTCGAAATCGCGTGCGCGCGCTCCGGGGCGAAGGGCGCCATAGACAAACTTCTTGTTCTCCTTTGCAAGCTGGCCGGGAAGGGATTTCCAAACCAACCTCATGCGCTCGACGATGCGGGCGGGTGCATGTTTGCCAAAATCGGATTCGTAAGCCTCGATGATTTGCTGCTGAAGCCTTCGGGCTTCGATGAAGTCGCGTGTCTCGGCGAAAGCGGAGACAACTTCGGGCATACCGCCGACAACAAGGTATTCCTTGAGCAAGTGTTCGAGCTTTTCGGCAACGTTTGCCAGAAGGTTCATGTCTGCGGCAAGGATGGCGTCGGCGAGCGGGTTGCCGTCGACGGCACGAACGAATTCGGCAAACCCCATGGGACGCATGGTGAGCTGGTCGATTTTACCGACGGGAAATGACTCATTTTCGCGTCGGAGCGCGAGGCCCATATAGGAACCGGCTGCCACGATGTGGTATTCGGGTGCAAGTTCGTTGAAGTACTTGAGCGAGGTGATCCCGCGTGGCGCCTCTTGGATCTCGTCGAAGATGATGAGCGTGTCTGCCGGCGTTACGGTTTGGCCACGTAGGAGTTCTATCTGGGAGATGATGCGCTTGGGGTCGAGGTCCCCATCGAACAGCGAGCGTGTGCTCGGCTCGAGCATAAAGTCAAAACGAATGACGTTTCGATACTGCTGGCTTGCGAATTCGTTAAGAAGCCAAGTCTTTCCTGTCTGGCGGGCTCCCTTAAGCAAGAGAGGTTTGCGATTCGCCCTTGATTTCCAAGCGATAAGTTCACTCATAAGCTGTCGCTGCATATTGCCTCCCAACCCTCTCGGCTAGTATAAGGCCATTTGGGCGTTTCCATCGGAAAATGTGGGAGACAGCCACGTTTTTCCATCGGAAAATGTGGGAGACAACCACGTTTTTCCATCGGAAAATGTGGGAACACCAACCTAAGTCGCGGTGGAATAGTTCCTAAATGGGCTGGTAAACTGCCAAAACAGGAACTATTCCACCGCAACTTAGAGCCCCGCCGGCGTGTAAAAGAAACGAGCCCGCATCCCTTGGGGACACGGGCTCGAAAGCTCCATATGGTAGGGGCGGTGGGACGTCCGCGCATTTGCTGCGCAAATGCGCAC
>CABSMK010000134.1 GCA_902478825.1 uncultured Collinsella sp. | reverse complement strand
ATGCGAACCTCCAGTCCGGACCGCTTCACGGTCCAACTTTCTGTCCGCACCCCCATCTGTAACATCTAGCCGAGTTTTTGGGTCCTAGCTGTTACAGATTGAGACGAACAGGATTGCTCTTTCCGAAGAATCTAAATCTGTAACACGTAGCCCGCTTTTGACCGTCTACCTGTTACAAATCGAGACAAACGGAGTAGGACCTAACCCCGTATGTCCCTAACAGTCGAGCGTTCGACCAGCGTGCTCGGCACATGAATCGCCTCGATAGACGAGCTCTCTCCAATCGCCGCCTCAAACGCAAGCTTACCGACACCGCGCAAATCAAATCGCAGCGTCGTCAGCCGATTGTGAGGAACAAGTCCCTCGAGTGCGTCGTCGATACCAACCACGCTCACGTCGTCGGGCACGGACAGGCCCGCGTTCTCGAGCGCGGCGATAACGCCCAGCGCCATCTGGTCATTTGCCGCAAGCACGGCAGTCGGCGCCTGCGACCCGCCGGCAAGCACCTCGGCCGCAATCCGCTCGCCCATGGCGTACCCACTGTCCGCACTCCAATCGCCACGCAGCATCGGAGCGGCATCGACATGAGCACGACCCAGCGTATCGCGCCAACCGGCCTCACGAAAACGTGAGGAAATCGAGTTTTCCGGACCCGCCACAAACCGCATATTCGAGTGACCATGTTCCAGCAGATAATTGGTCAACAGCTCGCACGAACCATACTGGTCGGAGTCGATCGTCGTGCAGCGCGGATGCGCATACATGGACAGGATGACCGTTCGCACTCCCGGCTGGGGAACAAACTCCTCAAAATCGGGAGCCATGCGGTTCATGTTGAGAATCATGCCGTCGACGGGTCGCTCGACCATGCGGCGCGAGGCATCGGCAAGTGCATAGGGCTTGTCGCCGCCCATCTCGATCATAGTGACGGCAAAATCGTGCTCGCGCGCCGCTTGCATGATACCCTCGAGCGTCGCCAGGTTACCGACACGTGTGATGTTGTACATGCACAGGCCAATAGAACGATACGACCCGCCGCGCAACGCCGCTCCAGCAAAATTGGGACGAAAGCCCAGCTCTTCCATGGCGGCCAGCACACGCTTGCGCGTCTTTTCCGTCACGTTGGGCATACCGTTGACCACGCGAGACACAGTCTGGCGGCTCACGCCAGCGAGCGCCGCAACCTCTGCCGCGCTCGCCGAACGACCATTCCTTGTCTGCTGATCCATGCCTTCCACGCTAACCTGCTTCCCAACTATTCCCCGCGCCCATGGCGCATCGTACATACATTGATAACGTGCTCATGATACCCGAGCCGTATACCACAACATGAAAACTTCTGTCAATCAAAACCGCTTACCGAACAAATACAACCGTTCGCGGCTGTTTGAAGTTGTTTTGTTTCTATACATCCCAGCCGGATGTTAACGTGCTCATTGTCAAATGTTCACGTGCTCATTTTGGTTCTAATCATTTTAAGATAGTGTTTATCGGGCTTTTTCACCGCTGAACGCTAACCAGGGAGCCTCCTGAGCGCAAACGCACAATATCGAACAGCGAGACGAGAGGGTGTATGCATATGTCTTTGCTAAACCGCGTACAGCAGCTGCCGAAGGGCTTTGTTTGGGGCGCCGCAACCGCCGCGTACCAAACGGAAGGTTCCACGAAGGTGGCAGGCAAGGGTAAGACCATGTGGGACGATTACCTTGTCGCCCAGGGTCGCTTTTTGCCCGACCCGGCCAGTGATTTCTACAACCGCTACGAGGAGGATATCCGCCTTTCTGCCGAGCATGGACTCAACGCCATTCGTGTGTCCATCGCCTGGACCCGCATCTTCCCCAACGGCGACGATGCCGAACCCCTCGCCGAGGGCGTTAAGCACTACCACGAGCTGTTCGCCTGCTGCAAAAAGTATGGCGTCGAGCCCTATGTGTCCCTGCATCACTTTGACTCCCCCGCCGCTCTGTTCAACCAGGGCGACTGGCTCAACCGCAAGACCGTCGACGCCTATGTGCGCTATGCCGAGTTCTGCTTCCGCGAGTTCCGCGAGGTCAAGAATTGGTTCACCATCAACGAGCTCATCAGCCTCTCGCACTCCCAATACATCCAAGGCAACTTCCCGCCCAACCATCACTTTGATGTGACGAGCGGCATCCAGAGCCAGCACAACGAGCTCGTTGCCCACGCCCGCGCCGTCAACCTGTATAAGGATCTTGACGAGACCGAGCACCTGGGCGGACGCATTGGCATGGTCAACGTCCTGACGCCGGCATATCCTGCCACCGACTCGCCCGCCGACCAGCACGCCGCCGACCTGTACAACGCCTTCTACACCGACTTCATCATGGACGGCGCCTTCCTGGGTCACTACTCCGCGCGCACCCTCTCACTCATCAACGAGATTCTGCGTGCCAACAACGCCACACTTACGGTTGAGGACAGCGACATGGAGGAGCTCGCCAAGGCGGCGCCCCGCAACGATATGTTCGGCCTCAACTACTATCAGTCGGCGTTTATCGCCGCCTACGATGGCGAGTCCACCAACAGCTTTAACGGCACCGGAGACAAGGGCACCTCGTGCTTTAAGTTTAAGGGCGTCGGGCAGCAGGTCGATATGCCGGGTATCCCCACCACCGACTGGGATTGGCTCATCTACCCGCAAGGCCTCTACGACACGCTCAAGCACATCAGCGCCACCTATCCCAACCTCCCCGTCATCTATATCACCGAAAACGGCCTGGGCCACAAGGACCCCGAGCCCGACGCAAACGGCATCGTCGCCGATCCCGAGCGCATCGACTTTGTCGACCAGCACATGGAGAAGGTGCTCCAGGCGCGCGCCGAGGGCGTCGACGTCCAGGGCTACTTTATCTGGAGCCTGCAGGACCAGTTCTCGTGGGCCAATGGCTATAACAAGCGCTACGGCCTGTTCTACATCGACTTCGACACGCAAAAACGCTACATCAAGCAGTCGGCACTCTGGTACAAGGAGCTCGCCGACACTATGGCGGACGCGCAGTAGCGCATCGCCTCGCTTTCCCCCGAGAAGGGAGCGGCCCTATGCGATACAAACCCAGCCGCTCCCCTCTCTCCCCCTGGGACCGACCCCGCCTGCACCCGGGCTTTTAGCAAGCGGGAGACCATATAGGTTTTCAACGTCCATGCCATTAAGATTTCATGCAAAGAGGAGCGTGAACTATGGAATCGATCGTTAAGTTCTTGGAGAAAGGTCAGCCGTACTTCGACAAGGTCTCTAAGAACATCTACCTTCAGGCCATTAAAGACGGCTTTTTGGCAGCAATGCCCATCATCCTGTCTTCTTCTGTCTTCCTGCTTATTTCGACCCTGCCGGGCGTTGTCGCCACGGTCGGCGGCTTTACGCTGCCCGACTGGTGGAACGTCGACGTCGTGAACTTCTGCAACAAGGTTTACAACTTCACGATGGGCGTCGTGGGCATCATGGTCGCCGGCACCACCGCAAGCGCGCTGACCGGCTCCAAGAACCGCCGCATGCCTGCTGGCAAGGCCATCAACGCCACGAGCACCATGGTCGCCGCCATGTGCGCTATGCTCATCTTGGCCGTTACCCAGACGAGTGCCAAGATCGACGGCGCCGATGTCTCGGTGTTCTTTACCGACAACATGGGCACCAAGGGCCTGCTGAGCTCCTTTGTCGCCGCATTTGCCACGGTCAACATCTATGCCTTCTGCATTAAGCGAGACATCACCATCAAGCTGCCCAAAGAAGTCCCCGGCGCCATCGCCCAGAACTTCCGCGACATCTTCGCCTTCAGCTTCTCCATCCTGTTTGTCGCCGTCATCGACGTTATCTGCCGCACCTGCTTGGCCGTCCCGTTTGCCAACGTCATCTCCACGCTGGTGAGCCCGCTGTTCGCCGCTGCCGATTCCTACGCCGGCCTCGCCCTCATCTGGTTCATGATCCCGCTGTTCTGGTTCATGGGCATCCACGGCCCCTCGGTCGTTAAGCCTGCCCTCAACGCCGCGCTGTTTGGCAACATCACCACCAACCTCGCCACGCTGCAGGCCGGCGGTCACCCCGCCCTCGCCCTGACCGAAAACTTCGGTAACTACATCGGCGAACTCGGCGGCACCGGCGCCACGTTCATTGTCCCGATCATCTTCCTGCTCTTTATGCGCTCCAAGCAGCTCAAGGCCGTCGGCAAAGCCTCTGTCGTGCCCGTGATGTTCGCCGTCAACGAGCCGCTGCTGTTCGCCGCGCCCATCATCCTCAACCCGTACTTCCTGATCCCGTTCCTGTTTGCCCCCGTGGCCAACGTCCTCATTGGTAAGTTCTTCATCGACTTTTTGGGCATGAACGGCTTTATCTATGCCATGCCGTGGGCACTCCCCGGACCGATCGGCACCTTCATCGACACCAACTTCCAGCCGATCTCTCTGGTCCTGGTTGTCGTCCTGCTGGTCGTTGACTTCTTGATCTACTACCCGTTCTGCAAGGCCTACGACAACGTCCTGTGCAAGCAGGAGGCCGAGACCCTGGCCGAAGAAGAGGCCGAGGAGACCAAGGCCGTCAAGACCGCTGCCGCCCCCGCCGTTGAGGCTCCTGTTGTCGAGACCGCTTCTGCCACCGAGGCCTCCGCAGCTCCGTCCGCCCTTAAGGGCAAGGATCTGAGGCTGTCTCTTATACACATCTGACGCTGCCGACGAA
>CABSMK010000133.1 GCA_902478825.1 uncultured Collinsella sp. | reverse complement strand
CTCGCCAGAGTCCAGAGCGGCGCGACGCTCCATGCCGGTACCGACATAGGGAGCGGCGGGGTGAACCAGCGGCACGGCCTGACGCTGCATGTTAGCGCCCATCAGCGTACGCTTGGCGTCGTCGTGCTCGAGGAACGGGATCAGCGTGGCTGCGACGGAGAGCATCTGACGCGGCGAGACGTCCATGTAGTCGACGTCCTCGACAGGCACGTCGGCGGGAGCGCCGAAGGAGCCGTCGAAGTCGCGGGTACGGGCGATCACGGTGTGCGGACGGACCAGCTTGCCCTCGGCATCGGTCGTGATGAACTCGTTGGTCTTGGGATCGAGCGGCGTGTTGGCCGGCGCGATGACGTGCTTCTCTTCCTCGTCAGCGGTCATCCAGTCGATCTGGTCGGTGGCAACGCCGTTTTCGACGCGGCGGAACGGAGCCTCGATGAAGCCGTACTCGTTGACGCGGGCGTAGAGGGCGAGCGAGCCGATCAGGCCGATGTTGGGGCCTTCGGGGGTCTCGATCGGGCACATGCGACTGTAGTGCGAGTTGTGGACGTCGCGGACGGCCGTCGGCACGTTGGTGCGGCGGCTGGAGCCGGACTTGTGGCCGGCAAGACCGCCAGGGCCGAGTGCGGACAGACGGCGCTTGTGGGTCAGACCGGTCAGGGGGTTCGCCTGGTCCATGAACTGCGAGAGCTGCGAGGAACCGAAGAACTCCTTGATGGAGGCAACGATCGGGCGGATGTTGATGAGCGACTGCGGGGTGATCTCGTCGATGTCCTGGGAGCTCATGCGCTCACGGACGACGCGCTCCATACGGCTCATGCCGATACGGAACTGGTTGGCGACGAGCTCGCCGACGGTGCGGATGCGGCGGTTGCCAAAGTGGTCGATGTCGTCGACCTTGAAGCCCTGCTCGCCGGCAGCGAGGGACAGCAGGTAGCGCAGCGTCGCGACGATATCCTCGTCGGTGAGCACCGTGACCTCTTCCTCGGTGGTGAGGTTGAGCTTCTTGTTGACCTTGTAACGACCGACGCGGGCCAGATCGTAGCGCTGCGGGTTAAAGAGCAGGCCCTCGAGCAGGCTGCGGGAAGCGTCCACGGTGGGAGGCTCGCCCGGGCGCAGGCGACGGTAGATCTCGATAAGGGCATCCTCGCGGGTGAGGGCGGTATCGCGCTCCAGGGTGCGCTTAATCACATCGGAGTTGCCGAGCAGCTCGATGATGTCGTCGTTGGTGACGGCGATGCCAAGGGCGCGCAGGAACATCGTGGCGCTCTGCTTACGCTTACGGTCGATGGAGACCATGAGCTGGTCGCGCTTGTCGACCTCAAACTCAAGCCAGGCACCGCGGGACGGGATGATCTGGGCCTTGTAGATCTGCTTGCCCGAATCCATCTCGGAGCTGTAGTACACACCCGGGGAACGGACGAGCTGCGAGACGACGATACGCTCGGTACCGTTGATGATGAAGGTGCCCTGATCGGTCATCATGGGGAAGTCGCCCATAAAGACGAGCTGCTCCTTGATCTCGCCGGTCTCCTTGTTGGTGAGACGGACGTCGGTCAGGAGCGGGGCCTGATAGGTCATGTCCTTCTCGCGGCACTCCTCGACGGTGTGCGCAGGGTCGCCGAACTGATGCTCGCCGAAGGTAACCTCGAGAACATGGTTCTGGCTCTGGATGGGGCTGGATTCCTTGAACGCCTCACGAAGGCCCTCGTCCTTAAAACGCTCAAAGGATTCCCTTTGAACAGAGATAAGGTTGGGGAGCTCCATGGCCTCCGGGATTTTCCCGAAGCTGACGCGCTTGCGCTCAGTGGCAGTGTATGCGTAGGTCACCAGGTTTTTCCTCCTTCACGGAAATGCTCGGTGGGTTGGCGAGGCATAGCTTCGCCAGTTATCGCAATCTAATAGTTTATCAGGTACCGACCGTTGGGCAAGAAAAGCCTTGACGCGATTGAGTTTTTGGAGTAGCAAAGTTTTTCGACAGAAAACACGCAGGTAGATGTATATGTATCGAACATCTGTTCATATATTTTCTGTGAACAGAGAGCCGGCAATCGCAGCTCTTATAAAAAACGGGCGCGAACCGAGGTCCGCGCCCGTAAATGTCGATGCCCGAAGGCTTACTTGCGCATCAATCCGCCGCGCTCGTCGATGGCGTCCCAGAAGGCGCTGGCAAAGCGAGGATCGCTTGCGGCCATGAGGGCGTTGGTGGCCATCCAGCCAGACGGGGTGCCGGTGTCGTAGCCCGACAGCGGGTCGATAACGACAGCGTACATAGCCTCGCGATCGAGCGAGCGGGCCATGGCGTCGGTCAGCTGGATCTCGCCGCCCTTACCGGCCTGCTGATCGGCCAGCAGGTCCATGACCAGCGGGCTCAGCAGGTAGCGACCGACGATGTACAGGTTGGACGGAGCCGCCTCGGGAGCGGGCTTCTCAACCAGGCCGCCGATGCGCCAAACGGCACCGGGCTCGTCATCGGCGGCATTCTCGAAGCCCTCGAGAGAGCCCACGCGATCGCCGGCGATGACGCCATAGCGACTGACTTCCTCGGGAGCGCACGCGGCAACGGCGATAACCGAAGCGCCACCGTGCTCCTTGGAGACGGCCAGCATCTTGTCGCAGATGTCGCGGTTAGGCACAACGTAGTCGCCCAGAAGAACCAGGAAGTTCTCCCCTGCCACGGCGTCGGCAGCAGAGCGGATAGCATGGCCGAGGCCCTTGGGCTCGTACTGATAACGGAAGTCGACCGGCATACCGCCAGCGTGGGCGACGGCATCGGCATAGGCGTTCTTGCCGCGCTCGCGCAGCAGGTTCTCGAGCGAGCGATCGGGCTGGAAGTAGTTCAGCAGCTCGGGCTTGCCGGGAGAAGTAACGATGATGGCATCGTCGACCTCCTCGGGGTCGAGCGCCTCCTCAACGACATACTGAATGACGGGCTTGTCGAGCACCGGCAGCATCTCTTTGGGCGTGCACTTAGTGCCAGGCAGAAAACGCGTGCCAAGACCGGCGGCGGGGATGATTGCCTTCATGTTATTCAAAGATCCTTTCGCAGGCGCAAAAGCGCCCCATGCGTGCGGCACACAGCCGCAGACCAAATTGCGATACCTAAGCATCTTACCGCTGGAACTATATGTCGCTACAAGGCAGAGACAATTCTTCAGCAGGTCAACGCAAATTATTGCTCGAATGGTGCAATTTTATTGCCCAACGGCAGGGTGCCCGATACGACGCAAATCACAGAACATGGCAGTTTGAGCTACCGATGTCGAGGGACCGAAAAACAAAAAAGACGGGGCTCGCAATGCGAACCCCGTCTGCAAAGAAATCTGGCGAGAAAGCCTGATTACTTGAGGGTGACAGCAGCGCCAGCAGCCTCGAGCTTCTCCTTGGCAGCCTCGGCGTCCTCCTTCTTGGCACCCTCGAGAACAGCCTTGGGAGCGCCCTCGACGACCTCCTTGGCCTCCTTCAGGCCAAGGTTGGTGAGCTCACGGACGGCCTTGATGACCTGGATCTTGTTGTCGCCGAAGCCCTCGAGCACGACGTCAAACTCGGTCTTCTCCTCGGCCTCAGCAGCGCCAGCAGCGGGAGCGGCGACAACAGCGGCAGGAGCAGCGGCGGAAACGCCGAAGGTGTCCTCGATAGCCTTGACGAGCTCGGAAGCCTCGAGAAGGGTCATTTCCTTAAGAGCATCGATGATCTCATCGGTGGTAAGCTTAGCCATTTCTAAGTCCTTTCGGTTTCCGTGTCTGTGCACGGAGATCAGTTAAAACACAGCGCGAATGCGCCAAGGGTGCGGCGTTGCCGCCGCGGGTGAAAACAGCAACTAGGCTGCCTTCTGCTCGGAGACCTGCTGGATCGAACGAGCGAGACCAGAGGAAACGCCGTTGACGCAGACAGCGATGTCGCGAGCGAAACCGGAGATGAGACCGGCGATCTGGCCGAGAAGCTGATCCTTGGTGGGCAGCTCGGCGATAGCCTTAACATCATCAGCGGAAACGGCCTTGCCGTCGGAGATACCGCCCTTGATCTCAAGGACGCCCTTGGACTTAGCGGAGAAGTCCTTAAGGGCCTTAGCGGCCTCGACCGGCTCGGACTCGTAGAACACATAAGCGACGGGGCCGGCGAGGATCTCGTCGAGCTCGGGCTGCTCCTGGTTCTTGAGAGCGATCTTGACCAGGTTGTTCTTGTAGACCTTCATCTCGGCGCCGCACTCGCGAAGCTGATGACGCAGCTCCTGAGCCTGCTTAACCGTCAGACCGTTGTAGTTGACGACGAACAGACCGGCGTTCTCGGCGATACGGGACTCGATCTCTGCAACCTTGTCGATTTTGTACTGCTGGGGCATGAATTACACCTCCTCGAATTCTTTCCGGGCACGGTCCGCCACAAGGACGTGACGGGGGCATGTCCAAAAAGAAAGCCCCCGCGCTGCATGAGCGACGGGGGCGAGAAGACATATCTACTCGACCACCTCGGCTGGCGGGAAGTCCCATTAAGCTCGCGGGCGATGCCCGTTTGCACCGGCTGTCTCTGGCAGCGGATTCGTGCGTGAACCGAAAGTATTATGGCGGGGACCCCGGCGTCGGTCAACGGACACGAGGATTCGTACACAAACCCTGCATACGCTCCGACCGGGAGGGGCAGGGCGAGTTTTCCGCTCGGTCAAGTCCCTGTCTCTTATACACATCTGACGCTGCCGACGAAT
>CABSMK010000132.1 GCA_902478825.1 uncultured Collinsella sp. | reverse complement strand
AGACAGGAGATAACCAGACCGGCGTCCTCGAGCTGGTCACGGAAGGCGTTGTTGAACTCAAAACGGTGACGGTGACGCTCGTAGACGAGCTCCTCGCCATAGGCCTCACGCGCGAGGGAATCGGCAGCAAGCTTGCACGGATAGGCGCCCAGGCGCATGGTGCCGCCCTTCTCGGTCACGTCCTCCTGCGAGCTCATCAAGTCGATGACACTATACGGGCCATCCGGATCGAACTCGGAAGAGCTGGCGCCGGCAAGGCCGACGACGTTGCGGGCGAACTCGCACACGGCAACCTGCATACCCAGGCAAATGCCCAGATACGGAATCTTGTGCTCGCGGGCGAACTCGGCCGCGAGGATCTTGCCCTCCAGGGCGCGCTTGCCAAAGCCGCCAGGGACCAAGATGCCCGAGGCGTCACCCAGGACCTCGGAGACGTTCTGCTCGTCGAGGCTCTCGCCATCGACCAGCTGCACGTCAACGTGGCGATCGTAGAACACGCCCGCGTGGTGCAGGGCCTCGATAACCGACAGGTAGGCATCGGGCAGCTGCGTGTACTTGCCCACGACGGCGATCTTCACCTTGTCGGCGTGATGGTTGGCATGGTTCTGCTTGCGCAGGAACTCGTTCCACTCGCTCATGTCGCGCTCACGCGGGTCCAGACCCAGGCGCTCGCAAATGCGCAGGTCAAAGTCCTGCTCGGCAAGCAACTGCGGAACATCGTAGATGCTCGCGCAGTCCTCGTTGGTAAAGACACAGTCGGTGTCGACGTCGCAGAAGCTTGCAATCTTGCCGCGGATGGCATCGTCGATATGGTGGTCGGAGCGCAGAACGATAATATCGGGCTGGATACCAAAGCTGCGGAGCTCCTTAACGGAGTGCTGCGTCGGCTTGGTCTTGACCTCGTGGGCGGCGGCGATATAGGGAACGAGCGACACGTGGATGTAGCAGACGTTCTCGGGGCCGGCCTCCTTGCGATACTGGCGAATGGCCTCGACAAACGGCTGCGACTCGATGTCGCCGATGGTGCCGCCCAACTCAGTGATGACCACGTCGGAGCCGGTCTGCTCCTCAATACGACGGAACTTATCCTTAATGGCGTTCGTGACGTGCGGAATCACCTGTACGGTGCCGCCCAAAAAGTCACCGCGACGTTCACGGGCGATCAGGCTCTTATAGATGGCACCAGTCGTAAAGTTGGAATCGCGGGTCAGGTTCTCGTCAATAAAGCGCTCGTAGTGGCCCAGGTCCAAATCGGACTCGTAGCCATCCTCGGTCACAAAGACCTCGCCATGCTGGAACGGGCTCATGGTGCCGGGGTCGACGTTCAGATACGGGTCGGCCTTTTGCATCGTTACCTTGTAGCCGCGCGACTTGAGTAGACGGCCCAGCGAGGCCGCGGTAATACCCTTGCCCAGAGACGAAACCACGCCGCCGGTCACGAACACATGCTTGGTCATATTGAGTTACCTGCGCTTCCCGTAGAAGTTGTCCATACACATCTTACGGGTCTTCATTGTAATACTCGCAACGCGCGCCGCACGCATTTTTTCTTACGCGCAATCGCATTTCTCTATCTCGAAACAAAACGCCGCCCAGTTGCCCAGGCGGCGTCGTTTCCACTATGAATGTGCGCTGTTATCGATCGGCGACTTCGTCCTTGATCAAGTCCTGCACGAGCATACCGGCACGGATGCCCTCTAGATACCATTCGCCACGCTCCGTAAGACAAATACCATTTGCGAGCTGGCCGCCGTCGTCGCTGTAGCGCGAGACGACCTCAATGATGTCTTCGGATTCCAAGCGTTCAATTGCCGCGCGGGCGCGATACGGAGACACCCCCACACGCTCGGCAAGCGTCTTTCGCGAAAAGCCATAAAATCCGCCGTTGTCTTCGGACTGCTGTGCAATCTCCATCAGCACCTGCACCTCGACACGCTTCATATCGTTGACACTCGCACGACCCTTGCCAGCCATGGCAGCCTCCTCAAACCGGGCACGGGCATCACTTGCACCGTGCGCGACCGGCACACCCCATGATGGCCGGCAACATCCATCATGCGGCATCCCCGCAAAAGGATGAAATAATTAGGGTTATTGTATACCGCCCAAATCGCTTATAGGCAGGTAAACGGCCTAATTTTAGGTTAAACGGTAGCTTTGTTGATAAAAGGGGCACACCGAATGTATATCCGATGCGCCCCTTTCAGACCAATTTATCCAGGCTTAGCGGTGGAAGAAGCCACGGCGCTCGAACTTGGGCTCGCAGCACACGTTGATGCCCAGCTTGCGCAGCACCGTCTCGTCCGTCGGCGAGATGATCACGCTAAAGAAGGCATCGCAGCCACGCAGCTGCTCCAGGCCCGAAAGGACGCGGGCCGCCGTCTCGCTCGTTGCTGAGGTGATCGAGAGCGCCATAAGCGTCTCGTCGGTGTGCAGGCGCGGGTTCTTGCTACCCAGGAAATGCGTCTTGAGCTTGCTGATAGGCTCGATCGCCTCATCGCTAATGACCTCGAGCTCAAGGTCAACGCCCGAGACATGCTTAAGTGCATTCATGATGAGCGAGCTCGCGGCGCCCAGGCGCGTGGAAGTCTTGCCGGTCACCACGGAGCCGTCGGGCATGACCATGGCGCCTACGGGGCCACCCGTCAGCTGCTCCCTGGTAAGGGCGGCCGAGCGTGCCGGCGAGTAATTCTTGTCGATACCAGCCTTCTTCATAATGATCTTGAGACGGTCGACTTGCTCATCGCCCACGCCGGTACGGCGCACATTTTCGACCGCGGTAAAGTAGCGGCGGACGATCTCCATCTTGGAAGCGTCGCGGCAGGCATCGTCATCGGTGATGGCAAAACCGACCATGTTGACGCCCATGTCGGTGGGGCTCTGGTAGGGGCTCTTGCCCAGGATCTTTTCCATCAGGGCACGGACCACCGGGAAAGCCTCGACGTCACGGTTGTAGTTGACCGTGGTCTTGTTGTAGGCCTCCAAGTGGAAGGAATCGATGATGTTGGCATCGTCGAGGTCGGCCGTGGCGGCCTCATAGGCGATATTGACTGGATGCGTGAGGGGCAGATTCCAGACCGGGAAAGTCTCAAACTTGGCGTAGCCGGCGGCGGTGCCGTGCTTGTGCTCGTGATAGAGCTGAGACAGGCAGGTGGCGAGCTTGCCCGAGCCAGGGCCGGGCGCTGTCACGACGACGAGCGGACGAGTGGTCTCGACAAACTCGTTCTTGCCATAGCCGTCGTCGGACACGATCAGGTCGACGTCGTGCGGATAGCCCTCGATGGGATAGTGCAGCTTGGCAGGAATGCCGAGCGCGTTCAGGCGATTGCGGAACACATCGGCGGCGGGCTGGCCGGCGTACTGGGTGATAACCACGGCCGCGACAGCAAAACCGTTGCCGCGGAACAGGTCGACCAGGCGCAAGACGTCCTCGTCATAGGTAATACCCAGGTCACCGCGAGCCTTGTTCTTCTCGATGTGGTTCGCGTTAATGGCGATGATGACCTCGACGTCGTCGGCAATGCTCTTGAGCATGCGAAACTTGCTGTCCGGCTCAAAACCCGGCAGCACGCGGCTCGCGTGATAGTCGTCAAACAGCTTGCCGCCAAACTCCAAATACAGCTTGCCGCCAAACTGCGAGATGCGCTCCTTAATATGAGCGGCCTGCAGCTCGATATACTTCGCGTTGTCGAAACCCTGGCGCATGTATGGCTCCCGTCCCGTTTCCATTTAATATCCTAGGCGATTATAACGGAGCAGACCCTACCCAACGCACTTCCCCTGTACCAACAAGGGGAACGTCGCAGGTTGAGCATAAGTCAGCGAACGGGCACCAGAGCGAGCAAGCAGCTCCCTGCACCAACAATGGCAGCGCCGCAGGTGGAGCAAAAGTCAGCGAAAGCCCGCCAGAGCGAGCAAGGTGACGTGAAAGAGGAGGGCATAGGCCTTTTGGCCATGCCCGACGATTGAACGTCAGATTGCCGCTCTGGCGGGCTTGCAGCGTCGAGTGGTTCCGGCGTTTGGTAAAACGCCGGAACACAAGAGCGCCCCCTCCCGCGCACGGAACGGGAGGGGGCTAAAGGTAGGAGTCTACCGGTGGGTTGACCCCACCGGACAGACGATGACCAGGTGATCCTTTACAGGATCGTCAAGGTTTCCGTGGGGTACCCGTTGGGTACTTAGAGCAACACGCAGGCGACGGTCAGGATGATGGCGCAGACGACGGAGAGCGCGACGATGAGCTTAAGGGCAAACTTAAGCCAGGTCGTCCACTCGATCTTGGCCAGGGCGAGACCGCCCATGATGGCGCCGGAGGTCGGGGTGAACAGGTTCACGACACCGATGGCGGCGGAGAAGATCATGACCATGACCTCGGGCGAGAAGCCGAGCTTAACAGCCAGCGGTCCCATGATGGGCATGGAGACGGTGGCCATACCGGAGGTCGAGGGGATCAGGAAGGACAGGCCGAAGTAGACCAGGAAGCTCATGGGAGCGAAGATCACGCCGGACAGGCCAGCCAGGGCATTGGCGGCAGCGTCGAGGACGTAGACGTCGAGGCCGGTGTTAGCCATGAGGACGGAGATACCACGGGCGAGAGCGATGACGAGGACAACGGACATCATGTCGGCAGCGCCGGTGATGAAGGTGTTGACGATCTGCTTCTCGGACAGGCCACCGATGATACCGATCAGGATAGCCACTGTCTCTTATACACATCTGACGCTGCCGACGAAT
>CABSMK010000131.1 GCA_902478825.1 uncultured Collinsella sp. | reverse complement strand
ATGTGTATAAGAGACAGCTATATCCCAGCGCATCGAGCAGCTCGGAGGTGTCGTCCGTTATCGAACAAAGCTCGTCGACATTCACATCGACGCGTCTGGCGCCATTACCGGTATTGATGTCCAATCGTCCCAAGACGCCGCTTGCGAGCCAATCGAGACAAAGCACCTCATCCTCGCCTGCGGGCATTCTGCTCGCGATATTTTTGAGCTCCTTAAAGACCACAACGTGGCCCTCGCACAAAAGACCTTTGCCATGGGCGTTCGCATCGAGCATCCGCAGCGCGACATCGATCGAGCCCAATATGGAGCCTTGGCGGGACATCCAGCGCTCGGGGCGGCCCCTTACAAACTTGTTGCCCATCTTCCCAACGGCCGCAGCGTGTTCTCGTTTTGCATGTGCCCCGGCGGACAGGTTGTCGCCGCCTCTTCCGAGCAGGGCCACCTGTGCGTCAACGGCGCTAGCCTCAATGCCCGCGACGGACGCAACGCAAATGCCGCCTTGCTCGTTAACGTCACGCCTGAGGACCTTCCCAACGATGACCCGCTCGCCGGCATCGAGCTCCAGCGTGCCTGCGAGGCGGCCGCCTATCGCCTGGGCGGCTCCAACTGGAACGCACCGGCACAGCTCGTCGGAGATTTCCTCGCAGGACGCGCCAGCAAGGCGCCCGGAAAGGTAAAGCCCACCTATCCGCTCGGTGTGACCTGGACGGCAATTGACGAAGCCCTGCCGCAGCATATCGTCGAGTCGCTCCGCCTGGGACTTCCCCTACTCGGAAAAAAGCTACGAGGCTACGACCGTCCCGATGCCGTTCTTACCGGCGTGGAGACTCGTTCGAGCTCACCGGTCACTGTCACCCGAGACCGAACGTGCCATGCCGTGTCGACCCCGGGCCTCTACCCTTGTGGTGAGGGAGCTGGATATGCCGGCGGCATCATGAGCGCGGCCACCGACGGCATCCGTTGTGCCGAAGCCCTGATCGCAGACCTCTAACGCACGAATTCCAGCGCGCAAAAGACATAGGCCCCGAGCTCCACAGGGAACTCGGGGCCTGTTCGCTATTTCTTAAACCGTGCACCCTGGCGTTTTCTGCCCGATGCGAACGTGGAACCCTTGCGGGCCTGCGAACGTAAGCGCTCGATCGTCTCGTCCTCAGACGCACCCTCGAGCATCGCCCGAATCTGAACGACGGCATCGCGCAGGCGCGCCGCCTCCTCAAAGTCCATGGCGGCAGAAGCGTTACGCATATCCTCTTCCATGGTTTCGACAATCCGCACAAGCTCGTCATGCGGCAGTTCTTCCAACTGCTCCGCAAGTGTCTGCTCGGGCGCCACCGTTTCTGGCACGCCGCCCTCGCCCGACTCATCGGGCGTATAGAATGCACCATGGCCAAGAGAGTCGCCCTTCGAGCGTCCCTTGGAACCCACGGTTTTTTCGGCCTCGGCAATAAAACTTGAGATGTCGTTGATGGCCTTGCGCACCGTCTTGGGCACGATGCCATGCTCTTCGTTATATGCCATCTGAATCTCGCGACGGCGCTGCGTCTCTTCGATGGCCTCTTTCATCGAATCGGTCACAACGTCCGCATACATGATGACTTCGCCATCGGCGTTACGGGCCGCGCGGCCAATCGTCTGAATCAGCGAACGGCGGTTGCGCAAGAAGCCTTCCTTATCGGCATCGAGAATTGCCACCAGTGAGACCTCGGGGAGATCCAAGCCCTCGCGAAGCAGGTTGATGCCAACGAGGACATCGATCTTGCCCTCGCGCAGCGTTCGCAGGATCTCGACACGGTCCATTGTCGCCGTATCAGAGTGCATGTAATTGACCTTAATGCCCGCGTCGAGCAGATGGTCGGTCAGGTCCTCGGCCATGCGCTTGGTCAACGTGGTCACCAGCACGCGCTCCTTGCGGGCAACGCGCTCGCGAATCTCGTCCTCAAGATCGTCAATCTGCCCACGAACCGGACGCACATCGATCTTGGGATCGAGCAGACCGGTCGGACGAATAATCTGCTCAACGTCGTTCTGGCTAACCCGCAGCTCATAGTCGCCCGGTGTTGCCGAAACGTAGATGAACTGGGGAATCCTCGCCTCAAACTCATCGAAACGAAGCGGGCGGTTATCGAGCGCCGAGGGCAGGCGAAAACCGTGTTCCACCAGCGTCACCTTACGCGAGCGGTCACCTTCGTGCATGCCGCGAATCTGCGGCACCGTCACATGGCTCTCATCGATGATGCAGAGCATATCCTTGGGAAAGTAATCGATTAGGGTAAACGGCGGCTCACCCGGTTTGCGACCGTCCAGATGACGCGAGTAGTTCTCGATGCCGTTGCAAAAGCCCATCGTCTCGAGCATCTCAAGATCATAATCGGTGCGCTGCTGCAGACGTTGCGCCTCGAGCAACTTGTCGGTCGCCTTGAGCTCCGCAACGCGCTTCTCGCACTCTTCGCTGATCGATTTCAGAGCCGCCTTGACCTTCGGCTTCTCGGTCACGTAGTGCGATGCCGGCCATACGGGGATGGCCTCGTACTCACGAAGCATCTCACCGGTGACCTCATCGATCTCGGCAATCAGCTCGACCTCGTCGCCAAAGAACTCAAACCGCAACGGATGCTCGGCATAAGGCGGATACACGTCGACAACATCGCCGCGCACGCGGAACGTGCCACGTGCCAGGTCATAGTCATTGCGATCATATTGAATGTCGATAAGCGCATGGATAAAGTCATCGCGCTCGAGCGGCACCTTCTTGTCGACGTTTGGAGCCAGACCCGCATAGTCCTCAGGAGAGCCAATGCCATAGATACACGAGACCGATGCGACAACGATCACATCACGTCGAGAGAGCAGTGACGCGGTCGCCTGATGGCGCAGCATCTCGACCTCTTCGTTAATCGAGGAGTCTTTCTCGATATATGTATCGCTTTGCGGCACATACGCCTCAGGCTGATAGTAGTCGTAGTACGAGACGAAGTAGACCACAGCGTTATTGGGAAAGAACTCTTTGAGCTCGCTCGCAAGCTGAGCGGCGAGCGTTTTATTCGGAGCCATGACAAGGGTCGGCTTACCCAAGGCCTCAATGGTTTTGGCCATCGTAAACGTCTTACCCGAACCAGTCACACCCAGCAAAACCTGATAGCGGTCTCCGTCCCTCACACCCTGCACAAGCGACTCAATGGCCTTAGGCTGGGAACCGGCAGGCTCATAGGGAGAGACGACTTCAAACGGCACCTCAGCGCCCTCAACGCCAAAGCGCTTAAGTTCACCACCAACACGCTCAACTTCAAATTCCGCCATGGATACTCCTAACTCATACATCTGCAGTATACGCAGGCGGTGGGCTTAGTCCTATACGAACCGATCGGGATAGAGAGTCTTATATCGAACCCAGGCATTATTGACGCGAATCAGATACGTCTGCGTCTCGGGAAAGGTGATTGCATTATGAAGCGACGTACTCTGCTGCGCCCATCCGTCGACATTGCCCATGCCGGCGTTATAGGCGGCAATGGCACTGTCAGTCGACCCGTTAAAATACGCTAGAAGATACGAGAGATACGCACAGCCAAACTCGATATTCGTAGCCGGATCGTTAAGGTTATCGGCCGAATGCTCGCCACCGTCGACAAGGCCCTTGGCGATCATATCCTGGGCAGTCTCGGGCATCAGCTGCATCAATCCCTGAGCACCCTGATTCGACTCGGCCTCGGGATCCCAATTCGATTCAGACTTAATGACAGCGCACACCAGATACGGATCCAGATTATGCGAAATACTGGATTGCTTTACATACGCCTCGTAGTCAATCGGATACAGCGGCTTAAAGAAAGCGGCAGGAGCATACGAGTAAACGAATGAGATAAGGCCGAAGGCAAAAACGGCAGCCAGCGGTATAAGGCGATACCACGTAAAGAAACGTGTCTTAGGCATCGGCATCCTCCTTATCCACTACATCCCCGAACCCATGGCGCGAAAGCCATGCGTCCAGTTGTTCAAAGAGCGAGTTATCGTCTGCCGCATTGTCAATCACAGTTGTAGCGAGATTGCACAGCACAGACTCTTCGGGCTGGCAAGCAGAACGGGCATCGAAATCAGATGGCTCCATGCCACGTTGAATAGCGCGCTCGCGACGAACTGACAAAGGGGCGCTGATGACCAAAATTTCATCAGCCAAGCCAAATGCATCCTCAAAACCAGTCGGAGCAGAAACCTCGACCACCGCAAAAGGATAACGGGGAGATGAAACAGTACAACAAACCGGATCGAGAATCCTAAGCGAAAGCTGTTCAATCAGAATGGGGTGCACGATGTCATTGAGCCGTGCGACCGAATCAGGAGAAGCGAAAGCTCGAGAAGCGAGGATGCCGCGGCGAATGCCGCCTTCCTCATCCAAAATGTCCCAACCGAATTCATCCGCGAGAGCATTGACGATATCAGAGCCCGGCACATACAGCGATTTTGCAAGCTCATCCAGATCGATAAGCATAGCGCCACGAGATTCGAAATAGCGGCAGGCAGTCGACTTACCCGAAGCAATATTGCCCAAGACAAATACGGTAAACATCAAGCCCTCCCTAACGCCAATGCGAGTAATTATCGCTCAAATACACTAGATGGACTCAAAATACAGCCAAACAGTAAGAGCACATACGGGGGAGCTAGGTCCCAAAGTACAACGTGTATACAACGCAAAAAGGGGGAGGCCGCGAGGCCTCCCCCTTCTCAGTTCAAGCGT
>CABSMK010000130.1 GCA_902478825.1 uncultured Collinsella sp. | reverse complement strand
CTACCCACCCAGGTAGCGGCTCTTTTTGTTTGCGCTGTCGCAGGGTAGCTAATGCCGATATATCAGTTGGGGCGAAATACAAGATGTGATGAGATGGAGCGTCAGAGCGTCCATGACGCCCACCTGCCATATTTGCCCTTTACCGATTTGCCGAGTCTTTGCGGCCCCATTGCCGATCACCCGTGCGACAATGCGCCGGACGAGAAAGGAATCCGATGGAATCGACTGATGTACTGGTAATTGGATCTGGCATTGCGGGCCTTTGCGCCGCCATCGAAGCGGCACGCACGGGTGCAACCGTCACTGTGGCAAGCGCCGGCAAGACTATGAGTGGATCGAGCTTCTTCCCCGGAACCTGGGGCCTAGGGCTTATCGGACCCGTTAACGAAGACGACGAGCAGGACCTCATCGACACCATCCTGGCCGTCGGCGGCGGCGTTGCCGACCCCGAACTCGTCCAAGCGTTCGTCCACGGCATTCCCCAAGCGATTGACTGGCTCGAGCAAGACCTGGGCGTTGAGCTCCAGCGTCCGCAAAGCGCCAAGAGTGCTCAACAAAAGCAATTTATCCCCTGCTTTGACCACAAGACGCGCATGTGGCGCGGCCTCACCCGCAAGCCCCTTGAGGACGCTCTGACGACCTGGATCGAGTCGCTCGGCATTCGCCTGCTCCCCCGCCATGAGCTTATCGACCTTGTTGAGGACACGAACGGCAGAATAACCGGAACCGTACTCTACGACCTTACCGAAAATCGAATCGTGCCCTTTGCTGCCAAGGCCACGGTCATCGCAGCCGGTGGCACAGGCGGCCTGTTCGAGCGCAGCCTTACGTCGGCTGATGTGCTCAGTTCCTCGCAGGCCATCGCGCTGGCGCACGGCGCAACACTTACTAATATAGAGTTCATGCAGATGATGCCCGGCTTCATCGAGCCCAGGCGTAACCTTGTCTTTAACGAGAAGACCTGGCGCTACGTACATGTAGACCAGCCGGTAGATATTGCCGACGACAAGCTGGACGACCTGCTCGAGCAGCGCTCTGGATATGGTCCCTTCACGTCACGCTTGGCCTCCCGCGCTATCGATCTCGTCATCGATCAGGCAGGTGTCGAAGGCCTGGCACTCCACTACGACTTCCCCCGCGAGGATGTCCCAGAGTTTGTGCAGACCTTTGCCACCTGGCTGCAAGACGAGCACGGCATCGCGCCGACCGACGAGATGCGCGTTGCGATGTATGCCCACGCCGCTAACGGCGGCATCAAGATCGATAAGACCGCGCACACGGGCGTTGAGGGCCTCTACGCTTGCGGCGAGGCGACAGGCGGCATGCACGGCGCCGACCGCATTGGTGGCTTGTCAAGCGCCAACGGCATCGTATTCGGACGTATCGCGGGCGCATCGGCAGCCCTTGCAGCGCAGAAAGAGCCTGAGGCGGCCCTGAAGGCGGATATCACCCTCCCCCAGTACGGCATTGCCGCAACAGATGCCGAACGCCTGACACACAGCCTTAGGCACACGATGAGCACCTTTTGCATGATCAACAGGACCGAAACAGGCCTATCCGAGGCCCTGCAACAGCTTGAAAGCCTGCAAGACGAAGCCACGGCTCTAAATAAGCCACATGCCAACGACAGCGAAATCGCTGCCCTCGCCCGCCTGCAATCGCAGATTCAACTAGCACAGGAAATGGTCAAAGCCATGCGCAAGCGGACCGAAAGCCTGGGTTCGCACTATCGAGCGGACTAAGCCGAGCACCCCTCCAGAGCAGAACACAACTTCTCGATATTAATGGGTCCCGTGAACTCAAAGCGACACAGGGCCCATTCGTGTCCGCGCGGGCAAATATACTCATTCTGAATACGGAGTCGACATAGTCCACGTAGACAAACGAACAGAAAGGAAGAGATATGGACAGCAGGGATATCGAGAAATGGCGTGTCGAACTTGACAGCTACGCCCATGTAGAAGACGGCGTTGAGTATTGGCTCGCACGCGATTTAATGGAACCCCTCGGATACACCCAATGGCGTAATTTTGAGACTGCAGTTAAGAGATCCATGGCATCGTGTGACACCAATAAAATGCCTGTTGCCGCCCATTTTGCTGAGGCCAGCAAAATGGTAGATGCCGGCATCGCCAAACGAGCCGTAAAAGACTACAAGCTGACGCGCTACGCATGCTATTTAATCGCCCAAAACGGAGACCCAAACAAGCCCGAAATCGCACTCGCACAGGCGTACTTCGCCGTGCAGACACGCCGTCAGGAGCTCATAGAGCAGCGCTTCGCAGAGATTCAGCGCTTGCAGGCGTGCCACTCGCTATCCGATTCAGAGAAACAGCTCTCGGGCATTGCGTTCAAACGAGGCGTGGACTCCAAAGGATTCGCGATCATCAAGTCGAAGGGCGATGAGGCGTTATTCGGCGGCAGAAGCACGGCGGACATGAAGCGGCAGCTTGGTGTGTCCAAGAGTGCTGCATTGGCGGACAAGCTAGCCGATGTTCTCATCAAAGCAAAGGACCTCACGAACTCGATGACGGCCTTCAACGCCGAGGAACACGACTTGTACGGTCTGGACCAGATCAAACAAGAACACGTCGAGAACAACACGAGCGTGCGTGGCAGCCTCATCGACCGCGGAATTGTTCCCGAGAACCTACCGCCTGCCGAGGATACAAAAAAGCTCGAGCGTCGCGTGAAGGCAGACGAGAAGAAACTCAAGGAGGGTACTGACGGTTTCACCGATCCCCAGGGTAGACTCAATCTGTGAAAGCGGCCGCGCCCTTTCGGGTTCGACCCCATGCGAGGTTAACAAAAAAACGACCAGCCTAAGCCAGTCGCTTTAACGATCTTTGGGTGGGCCGTCAGGGGGTCAGCCTGCTGCGCAGGCGGCCGCTGCGGCGCCAAGGCGCCTTGCGCGCTGCGCTGGTAAATGCTTACGCATTTCCTCAGCTCCGCGCCCTTTCGGGTTCGACCCCATGAAAGGTCAACAAAAAAAGACGGCCAACCGAAGTTGACCGTCTTAACTTGCTTTGGTGGGCCGTCAGGGGGTCGAACCCTGGACCTTGGGATTAAGAGTCCCCTGCTCTACCAACTGAGCTAACGACCCGATATCAACACGAAGCAAGAACTGGGGTGGGTAAAGGGACTCGAACCCTCGACCTACGGGACCACAACCCGTCGCTCTAGCCAACTGAGCTACACCCACCGTGTCCTGTGCGCTTCGCGCTCGACTATTATTGCAAGGAACGCCACGTGATGCAAGCCCCAATTTTCAAGAATTTTGAAAAGAGTCTTTCGAGACCATTTCGAGCAAATCCCACCGGTTTCATAGGAGTAAACTTGCCCCACTGCAAATGCTCGAAAGGACCGTCATGAAAGAACTCTCCAACCGCACGGCAACGTTTACCGATTCGGTCATCCGCCGCATGACACGCATCTCCAATAAGTACGGCGCTGTCAATCTCTCGCAGGGCTTCCCTGACTTCGATCCCCCAGCGCAGCTGCTCGATAGCCTCAGCACCATCGCCACCGACCCCAAGCCGCTTTACCACCAGTACTCCATCACCTGGGGCTCCCAGGCCATGCGTGAGGCGCTTGCCGCCAAGCAGGAGCATTTTATGGGCATGTCGGTAAACCCCAACGAGAATATCGTAGTCACCTGCGGCTCCACCGAGGCCATGATGGCCGCCATGATGACGGTTACGAACCCCGGAGACAAGGTCGTCATCTTCTCGCCGTTCTACGAGAACTACGGCGCCGACACGATCCTTTCGGGTGCCGAGCCTATCTACGTGCCGCTCAACCCGCCCACATTCGACTTTGACCGCGAGACACTCGAGGCGGCCTTCCGCGACAACGACCCCAAGGCCATCGTCCTGTGCAACCCTTCCAACCCTTGCGGCAAGGTCTTTACGCGCGAGGAGCTCACCTTTATCGCCGACCTCTGCAAAAAGTACGACACCTACTGCATCACCGACGAGGTGTACGAGCACATCGTCTACGCGCCCCACGAGCACGTCTATATGGCCACGCTGCCCGGCATGTTCGAGCGAACCATCAGCTGCAGCTCGCTGTCCAAAACGTACTCCATCACCGGCTGGCGTCTGGGCTACACCATTGCCCCGGCCCAGATCACCGAGCGCATCAAGAAGGTCCACGACTTCCTCACCGTGGGTGCCGCCGCTCCCCTGCAGGAAGCTGTCGTCACCGCCCTCAACTTCGACGACAGCTATTACCAGGAGGTCCTCGACCTCTACACCGCCAAGCGCGACCTGTTCTGCCAGGGGCTCGATAGCATCGGTCTTGAGCATAACGTGCCGCAGGGCGCCTACTACGTCATGATGGACATCTCTGAGTTTGGCTATGACAGCGACCTCGAATTCTGCGAGGACCTCGCATCCAAGGTGGGCGTGGGCGCCGTGCCCGGCTCGAGCTTCTTCCGCGAGCCCGTCAACCATCTGATTCGTTTCCACTTTGCCAAGCGGGACGAGACGCTTAACGCGGCACTGGAGAACCTCAAGTCGCTACGTGATAAAATCAAGCCGCGCGGGTAAGAACGGCCCGGCAACTAAAGCAACCAAAGAAGCCCCGCACCGCCCGCCACGTTGCGAGGCTTCTTTTTATAGCGCTTTCTTAAATGGTTTAGAGCCCTATACTTTAGTCACGGAGCAACTCGTCCCAGAGAGAGGAATACTATGGCAGAACAGCAGCTTATCGGAGCGCTCGAGGCCGGCGGCACCAAGATGGTCTGCGCCACGGGCTATGCAGACGGTACGGTCCTGGAGCGTGAGCAGATCGCGACCACGACCCCGCAGGAGACCGTTGAGGC
>CABSMK010000129.1 GCA_902478825.1 uncultured Collinsella sp. | reverse complement strand
CATGCGAACCTCCAGTCCGGACCGCTTCACGGTCCAACTTTCTGTCCGCACCCCCAAACAATCCGTATATCACCGCAACTCAAAAGCAGCCAATTTGGGACGGGGCTTTTTTAGCTGCCCTGTACCCCGAGTTGACTCGCTTGTCACGAAATGGGCCTATCTACTACGTTTGACAGGTTACCCTCGACCACACGGAACATCGCGAAATTAAAACCGCAGGTAGACGGCTTGCGTATTTTGCGAAAACTCGGTTATGGTCGACCCATGCGGGTTAAACGTAGTAGATAGGCCGTTTTTGTGGCGCGACGTAATCGCAATGTGACAAAGGGGCTGTCCCTTTGTCACATTGGCTAGTCTAGGCGGAGCGGATCGTGGGGGTAGGCGTTGAGAATCTCGACGCCGGTCTCGGTAACCAGGGCCAGGTCCTCGATGCGGACGCCGGTGCGGCCGGGGAGGTATATGCCCGGCTCGATGGAGAACGTCATGCCCGGCTCTACGACCTGCTCGTTGACGAGTGAAACGTCGCCCGGCTCGTGGTCCTGCAGGCCGATCGAGTGACCCAGGCGATGCGTAAAGTACCGCCCATAGCCCGCGTCTTCAATCACATCGCGCGCGGCGCGGTCCAGGTCGCACATGCGCACACCCGGTGCGATGAGTGCCTCGGCGGCCTCGTTGGCGCGGCGCACGATGTCGTAGATGCGCGCCGTCTCCTCGTCCGGATCGCCCCAAAAGAACGTGCGCGTCATGTCCGAGCAGTAGTTGCGATGACGCCCGCCAATGTCGAACAGCACTACGTCGCCGCGCTTGAGCACGGTGTCGTCGGGCTCGTGATGCGGGTCTCCAGCGTTGGCGCCAAAGCTCACGATGGGCGGAAAGCTAAAGCCCTCGCAGCCGTGATTACGGTACAGACCGAGCATCTGGTCGGCAATTTCGCGCTCCGTTACGCCCTCGTGGACGAGCTTGATGGCGTCGGCCATCACGGCGTCGTTGGCGGCCGAGGACGCGCGCATGAGCTCCTGCTCGGCGGCATCCTTGTAGGTGCGTGCGGCGGTGACGGCAAAGTCGCCCAGGAAAAACTCGCTGGCGGCATGGCGCTCCAGAAGGGGCATCAAAAAGCCGGAGCGCATGACGGTATCGATGCCAAGCGGCTTGGTCGGATCGATCTCGCGCGCGATGGCATCGGCCACGACATCGGTATCGGTGTGGTAGGCAACGCGGGCATTGTCGTACTCGGGCAGCTGATGCAGGGCGTTGACCAAGATTACGGGCTCGTCATCGCGCGCGAGCAGCACACCGCAAAAACGCTCGAACATATCGGCATAAAAGCCGGTCAGGTAATAGATCGACCACGGGTCGTTTACGAGCAGCTGTGCGCCGGGGTGCTGAGCCTCGAGCGCATCGAGCACGCGCGCCACGCGCCGGTCATCGACATGTGCCATGAAACATCCTTTCGCTAGGGTGCCACCATGGTATCCCCAATGCCAGGGTAGTCAATTTGCGACGGGGCTATTTTAGCTGTGTCCAACATGCAGAATGATCGGGCAAAAGTAGTCATAAGAGGGCCGTTCCAAATGGGCTGGTTTCAAAAGTATGGTGGATTACGGGGCTGGACCTGTATTACTTGACCATGAGAAGAATCGCGAAATTAAAACCGCAGGTAGACGGCTTATCAAAAATCGAAAATTGCCGGTATGGATGGGGGTCTCCGAATCAGCCCCGTAATCAGGCATAGTTTTGAAATGGCACTAAAGTAGGCACAAGCTAAATACCAATTCCAAGGATAGTTGCGGTGGAATAGTTCCTGGATGCCGGGGTTTTGGCGGAAATCAGGAACTATTCCACCGCAACTGAGGAGGGCAGGGTGGATGGCAGGGTAGCTTAAAGAGCCCGTCCCTAATTAGTTACTTAGACTCGGTCGATATCCATGCTGGCGACGAGGTCGATGCTGGTGCCGAGAAGGTCTTCCAGCACGACGTCGCCAATGCGGATGGGGGCGTTGACGACTAGGCCTCGGATGAGGTTCATGGCTTGGGCGTGGAGTGCCAGCGGGATGGCCTCGGCGGTGCGCACGGGGAGCAAGGCCTCGTCGCCGCCGGAGACCGCTATGGTCGTCGTGAGCACGCGCATGGGGCAGATGAGTTCCTGATGTGCGAACTTATCACCGCGCGGGCAACTGTTGCCGGTTACGGAGCGCACTTCTACCACGGCGCCGTCTGCGTCACGCTCTACCTCTACGGTCAGGAGGCATTCGGATGGGCAGGTGGTGCAGTTGAACTGCAGCGTCTCGGTCGCATTCGTGCTCATGAGCTAGGCCTCCTCAATGGGATCGACAGACAGAATAATCTCTCTAGCACCTAGGTCGAGTGCGCGCTGAATCACCTTCGCCGGCAGCGGGAAGCTTTCCATGACGCTCGGCTTAAATGCACGGACCTTGCCTGCGAACAGTTCCTCGCTGCCTGCCAGAATACGCACGCGGGCGGCATCGACTGGCCGGCGCACGCGGAAGTTGAGCTTGGTGAGCGCCACGGCCGTAATGCGTCCCGGCAGCGCGTAGCCCGCAATGCCGGCGGGGGAGACCGTGAGCTCGCAGCCCGTGTCCGCGACCGCGTCCGTCTCGGCTCCGCCGCCCAGCGCGTACGCCGCCGCAGCTGCGCCAGCCCTCTCGGACTCGGTTGTTACGTTGTCGGCCAGGTCGTGCACGTGCAGCACGTTGCCACAGGCAAAGATTCCCGGCACGTCCGTCTGCAGGCTCTGGTCCACCACGGCGCCGCGCGTGCGCGGGTCAAGCTCAACGCCCGCGCTCACCGAAAGCTCGTTCTCGGGAATCAAGCCCACCGAAAGCAGCAGTGTGTCACACGGAACGATGCGCTCCGTCCCGGCAATGGGCGCCAGATGCTCGTCGACCTGGCTTACCTCGACGGCCTCCACGCGGTCGTGCCCGATCACGCGTGTGACGGTGGTGGACAGGTGCAGCGGAATGCCAAAGTCGTTCAGGCAGTTTTTCACATTGCGGCGCAGGCCGTTGGCGTACGGCATGAGCTCGTACACGCCCTCGACCGAAATCCCCTCGAGCGTGCAGCGGCGCGCCATGATAAGCCCGATGTCACCCGAGCCCAAAATGACGGCACGCGAGCCGGGCTTGAGGTTTTCGATATTGATGTATCGCTGCGCCAGGCCCGCCGTAAACACGCCGGCGGGACGGCTGCCGGGGATCTTGATCTCGCTGCGCGTGCGCTCGCGGCATCCCATGGCAAGGACAACCGCCCGTCCGGTGAGCTGAAGCGTGCCGGCGGGGCTCATGAGCGTGACGGTATGGACTGCGGTAGCTCCCGCGGTCTTGCCCGTGCCCGGGTCGCCTTCGGCCGAATCAATCCCAAGCACCATGCTGCCCAGGAACAGCGCAATGTCGGTCGCGCGCACCTGGTCGATAAAGCGCTGCGCGTACTCGGGACCGGTGAGTTCCTGTTTAAAGTGCGACAGGCCAAAGCCGGGGTGGATGCACTGGCGGAGGATTCCGCCCAGGTGCTGCTCGCGCTCCACGATGGCCACGTGGGCGCCGGCATTATGTGCGGCAAGCGCAGCCGCCATGCCAGCGGGTCCGCCGCCGATAACGACCACGTCGAAGGCTTGTGTTTGCACGGCTTCTACGACGCCGCAATCAATCGCGCTCGATTTGAATCCCGCCATCCTAGCGCACCCCCTTCAAAGGTCCCTCAACGAGCCACGAGCCAGTGTCCTCCAGCAGTACCTCGCTGGGGTCGCAGCCCAGCTCGCGCGCCAGGATCGCAACCACGCGGCTCTGGCAAAAGCCGCTTTGGCACCGACCCATGCCGGCGCGGCAGCGTCGCTTGACGCCCTCGACCGAAACTGCGCCCGGCTGGCGCCGAATCGCGGCCACAATCTCGGCCTCGGGCACCGTCTCGCAGCGGCAGACGATCTGCCCCCATGCAGGGTCGGACTCGATGAGCTCTTCTTTGCGCGTAAGCGGCGCGCGGTCAAAGTCGTCCGGCGCGCGGCGAATTGGGTTCCAGTCTGCCCGCTCGTGCAGCTCCACGCCCGCCTCACGCATCACAAGCTCCATACGCTCGGCAATGGCCGGCGCGCTCGCCACACCCGGGGACTGAATGCCCGCCGCCTGGAAAAGCCCCGGCACCACGGCCGACTGTCCAATGAAGAAGTCGTTCGTTCCCTGAATGACCGGACGCCCGCCGGCAAATGCGCGCACCACGCGGCGCGTATCCAGATCGGGCACCAGCTTGCGCGCGCCGGTCAGCAGCGCCTTCACATCGCTCGCATAGGTCTGCGTGTCGCCCGGCTCGCGCACGGCGGCGGTCGCGGTAATCACGGTGTTGCCATGCACGGTGCCCGTCACGATAACGCCCTTCGACATCGGTGTCGGCACGGGGTAGAGCGGCATGAGCGTGCGCGGCTCCTTGTCCAGCACCACGATGTTGCCCTGACGCCAGACCATCTGGAATTCCTCAGCGTCCGCCATATGCGAGATGTCGGCGGCGCCGTTGCCCGCGGCGTTGATCAGGTAGCGGCAGCGCATGTTGCCAGTGGGGGTTGCCAACGTAAAGCGCGCGTCGTCGCCCGAGCCCGCGACTTTAATCGCTTCCACCGGCGCGGACCTCATAAACGTCACCCCGTTGGCGACAGCGTTCTCCAGCGCGGCGATAGCCACTTCAAATGGGTCGACAAATCCGGTCGAGGGGCACCACAACGCGCACGTCGCATCGGCACTGGCGCGCGACTCTAATTCGTGGATGCGGTCGGGTCCGACGATTGACAGCTCGGGCACACCGTTGGCACTGTCTCTTATACACATCTGACGCTGCCGACGAATAGAGAGG
>CABSMK010000128.1 GCA_902478825.1 uncultured Collinsella sp. | reverse complement strand
GATCTCACGGCCCGAAAGACGGGCCGCCGAGATCTCGATCAGCTCGTTGTCCTGCACCGAAAGACCTGTGGTCTCGGTATCGAGGACAATCACATCTTCCTCGATAAGGCCGAAGGACTGCGTTTTGGCGCGTTCGGCAAGCGTGGCATAGGAGTCGATGACAAACTGCGGCGTTCCTGACGAAACCGCGTCCTCGATTAGCATGCAATGCCCGCTCGACGAAGGCCCATACGGATCAGGCTGTCACAGACCTGCGGGAACGTCATGTCGTCGGTGTGGCGAATCTCATCCGGATACAGCGACGTATCGGTCATGCCGGGAATGGTATTGGTCTCGAGGATAACGGGGCCGTCCTCGCTCACGATAAAATCGCTGCGCGAGATACCCAGGCAACCGAGGGCCTTGTGAGCGGCGCAGGCAAGCTCCTGAGCGCGAGCGTAATTCTCGGGTGAAATCTGCGCCGGAATGCGATGAATGTCCGTAGGGTCGACATATTTCACGTCCAGATCGTAGAACTCGCAGTCCTCGGGCTTACGAATCTCGACAATCGGCAGAGCGCGCACGTCATCTTCGCCGTATACGCCGACGGTGATCTCGGTACCCTCGATGCACTTCTCGACCAGCACTTTGTCGCCGTACTCAAACGCCTTGGCGATTGCCGCGGGCAGCTCGGAGGGCTCATGGACCAGGGAAATGCCATAGCTGGAACCGTTGACGGCCGGCTTCACAAAGCAGCGCTCGCCACAAACCTCGACGATATGATCGATATCGACTTCATCGCCCACCTCGAGCGCAAGGCCGGGGGCAATGGGAATGCCCGCCTTGGCGTACAGGAGCTTAGAGACCTCCTTGTCGGCACCGCAGGCGCTGGCAAGCACGCCCGAAGCCGTGTAGGGGATACCCAGGGTCTCCATGGCGCCTTGCATGGCGCCATCCTCGCCGCCGGCACCGTGCATGGCGATAAACGCCACGTCAAAGCCGCCGGTCGCCATGGTTACCATAAAATCATCGGCAGCCGTGTCGAGCAGCTCCACCGAAGTGTAGCCGGCCTCCTTCAAGGCAACCACGACGTTCTTTCCCGAATTGAGCGAGATCTCGCGCTCAGCGGAATGACCGCCCGCCAAGACCGCTACGTGCATGTTCTCTAGGCTTTTAGCCGGCATGGGCAGACTCCTCCTCTATAATTTCTGCAGCTGATACCATATTGTAGCGATACCCTCCACGTTTCCCCAAAATCGAAAGGCTTCCATGAATCCCAGGACTAAATCTCAGGACATTCGCGACTTGAGCCAAAACGATATTCGCGAGCTCGTGGCCGAGCTTGGCCAGCCCGCCTTCCGCGCGAAGCAGCTCATCGAATGGGTCTTTGAGAAGAACGTTTGTTCGTTTGACGATATGACCAACCTTCCCAAGGCTTTCCGCGAGCAGCTTAAAGAGGCTTTTGCCTTTGACACGCCGACTGAACTCACCAAGCAGGTTTCCAAAGATGGCTCTCGCAAGTATCTGCTCGAGTACCACGACGGCGTTTCCGTCGAGACCGTCGGCATGCCCCGTCGTAACAAGCTTTCCGTCTGCGTTTCCACCCAGGCAGGCTGTGGCATGGGCTGTGCCTTTTGCGCTACCGGTCTCAACGGCCTCAAGCGCTCTCTGACCGCTCAAGAGATCGTCGACCAGGTACTTCATGTATCCAACGACTTTGGCGAGCGCGCCACGAGCGTTGTCTTCATGGGCCAGGGCGAGCCGTTTGCCAACTACGACGAGGTTCTCAAGGCGCTGCGAATCCTCAACGACCCCGATGGCATCGGTATCGGCGCTCGTCACCTCACCGTCTCTACCAGCGGCGTTATTCCCGGTATTCGCAAATTTGCCGACATCCCCGAGCAGTTCACGCTTGCCGTTTCCCTGCATTCCGCCATCCAGTCGACGCGCAATAAGCTCATGCCCGGTGTTAAGAAGTACACGCTGCTTCGCCTTCACGAAGCGCTTCAGCTCTACACCGAGAAGACCGGCCGCCGCCCGACCTATGAGTACGCCATGATCGAAGGCGTCAACGATACGAATCCCGAAATGCAGGCGCTCTGCGACTTCTGCGAGGGAACGCTGTGCCACGTTAACCTCATTCAGCTTAACGACATCGAGGGTAGCCCGCTCAAGCCGTCGCCGATTCATAAGGTTGAGGATCTTCAGCGTCGTCTTGAGTCCCGTGGCATCGAGACCACGATTCGTAACTCCCGTGGTAACGATATTGACGCCGCTTGCGGACAGCTGAAGCAGCGCTTCAAAGTTCAGAAGAACGCATAGGGGAGTCGCATCCCAAAACGTTTCATGTGAAACATCGAACGACCCCGGTTACAGAATATGCAACCGGGGTCGTTTCATTTATTGACCTTAATTTTGAATCAGCTGCTACCTGTCCCATTTTTTACGGCCAAAATAAGGGGTCCTTGTCTCATGAATCAAACAAGGACCCCTCAAAATACGCTGAGTAATTGTTAGGTACCTAATAGCCTACATTTTCCCATTGGTTGCTGACCCAACCTTGATTAATCTTGGGATTCTTCGTTACCTGAGCAGTACGCATGGCAACATCTTCCGTCATAACATCCATTTTCTTTTTGGAAGTATCGACGATATCTTGCGCGCCACGAAGCAAACGACCTCGAAGTTCATCGTCTGTCGCGATCTTATAGCCAGCAAAGGCACCAGCCGCGACAGTCGTCACCAATGCAATCGCTGTTAAAATCTTATTCCTCATCTTGGCCTCCTTGATCAAACTGAATCATTTCGCCAAGAATACGAGAGAGCTCTTCCTCGTCTTTAAACTCAATCTCAATCTTATTCTTTCCACGCGAGCTCTTCACACGCACGTTGGTATTAAATACCTGACGAAGCACACGGGCAGCCTTTTTAAAGGACTGAGGCGTTGCAGGCCTTGGCGTCTTAGGTGTCTCTCCGGCAGAAAACAACGGAGCAAGATTTTCTGTCGCTCTTACGGAAAGGCCCTCTATAACAACTTTCTCTGCAAGTCGAATACGCGCGTCCTCATAGGGAACTGCAAGAATCGCACGTGCATGACCAGCAGTAAGTTTGCCCTCAAAAATCATCTTCTGAACTACTTCGGGGAGATCGAGAAGACGCAGCGAGTTTGTAATTGCAGAGCGTGACTTGCTTACTGCCTTCGACAATGCCTCCTGGGTCATCCCGCTGGCATCAATGAGTTGGCGATAGCCCTTAGCCTCTTCGACGGGATTCAGATCAGAACGCTGAAGGTTTTCGATAAGAGCAAGAGCCAGCATCTCTTCATCATTTACCTCTTTAATGATGACTGGCAATTCTTCAAGGCCAGCAAGCTTTGACGCCTGGTAACGACGCTCACCAGCGATGATCTCATAGCCGTTTCCATGCTTGCGAACCAAAAGCGGCTGCAAAACTCCATGTTCTTGGATTGACTCGCTCAACTCGCGAAGTTCAGTTTCGTTAAAGTGAATTCGCGGCTGATTAGGGTTGGGAACGATATCCTCAATAGGTAGTTTTGTTTCAGATGCGGCATTTGAAGCCGATGCAGCCGAACCGCCGGTCTCATACTCGGCCTCTGAGACCAAAGCATTGAGTCCACGTCCCAATCCGCCACGTTTCTTTACACTAGGCACGCTTGATCACCTCTTTTGCAAGGTTCATATATGCTTTTGCACCCTTATTTTGAGGTGCATAGGTAATTACCGGTTCTCCAAAAGACGGAGCTTCGGAGATTTTAACCGTACGGGGGATTAGCGTCTTAAACGCCTTATCACCAAAGTACGATTGAACCTCCTCAACAACCTGATTCGATAGTGAAGTACGCGAGTCATACATGGTCATAAGCACACCATAGGTGTCTAAGCCCTTGTTCAGCCGTGATTTGACCATCTTCATTGACTCAAGCAGCTTCGTAACGCCCTCGAGTGCGTAATATTCGCACTGGATCGGAATCAAAACGCTGTCTGCTGCGGTCAAAGCGTTGATAGTAAGCAGGCCGAGCGAAGGAGGGCAGTCAATGAAAATAAAATCGAACTCGTCCTGAATCGGCTCAAGCAAATCTTTGAGACGGGTTTCACGAGCAATTGCGCTTACGAGTTCAATTTCCGCGCCTGCAAGCTGAATTGTAGCCGGAATTACGAATACCTTTTTGCAATTTGTATCAAGAACAAGCGATTCTGCCGGCACATCATTCAACAATGCATCATAGATGCAGTGATCAAGGTCTTCTTTTTCAATTCCGAATCCACTGGTGCTGTTTCCCTGCGGATCAAAATCGACAATCAGTGTCTTACGACCTTGCTCACCCAGTGCTGCTGCAAGGTTTACAGCCGTCGTTGACTTACCGACGCCGCCTTTTTGATTGATGATTGCAATGATACGCGTGTCTTTTGCGCTCTTAGAACGCTTAACGTCGCGAAATCCCACGGTCCCTCCTGGTGTGTATTAAAGCTGTCAAACGGAGGATGTTTCACGTGAAACATTCCGAATCGATAGCAACTGCTATGTTTCACGTGAAACACTGCAAGCTGTTAGTATCCATTATGTTTCACGTGAAACATCTAGGCAAGCGGATTCTTCTTTGCCATGCCATTTGCACGAGGCAATGAAACGGATGCTGAATGACTCTTCTTAAGAACAATGAACTCCCTGTGACCCAAGCCTTCAGGCAAATCAATTGCGTCATTCAGAAGCAAAGTGAAGCCGCAAATCTTAGCTGCTGACATGCCGGAAGCAAGCTCCTCATCCGAAGGATTGCCCTTGGTGATAACAAATAGCCCTCCATCCTTCAGGTACGGAGCCGCATACTCAACAAGAATCGGTAGAGGGGCCAGTGC